>NZ_JBYTEP010000008.1:0-120482 GCF_058792015.1 Cellulomonas sp. EB106-03-03-XG116 | reverse complement strand
CCCCCCCCCCCCCCCCCCCCCCCCCCCCCCCCCCCCCCCCCCCCCCCCCCCCCCCCCCCCCCCCCCCCCCCCCACCGCCGTGCCCGCCCCCGACACCCCTCACGGAGCCCGCCGTGCCCCGCACGTCCGCCAGCCCCCGTCCCCGGCGGCCCGCCGCGCTCGCCCTCGCCCTGGGCCTCGCGCTGCTGCCGGCGCTCGGCCCGCTCGCCCCCAGCCAGGCCGCCGCGGCGGCGTCCGCCACCACCACCACCGAGCGCATCACCTGGGCGCTGGAACCCGCGACCCCCGAGGGCCCCGACGGGCGGGTCTCCTACCGGCACACCCTCGACCCCGGTGCCGAGCTCACCGAGTACGTCGCGCTGACGAACTTCAGCGAGCACCCGGTGGTCTTCCGGGTCTACGCGGGCGACGGCGTCCTCACCTCCGACGGGCAGTTCGACCTGACCCCGGAGGGGACCACCCCGGCCGGGGCGGGGTCCTGGGTCGCGATGGGCGACCCGGGGGGCGCCGGCGGCGAGCCCGGGACCGTGCAGCATGTGGAGGTCGTCGGAGGCGGCACCGTCACACTGCCGTTCGTCGTGCGCGTGCCCGTCGACGCCACGCCCGGCGACCACCCCGCGGGGATCGTCGCCGCCGTGGCCACGAGCACCGCCGACGGGGTCGGCGTCGACAGCCGGGTCGGCGCCCGCCTGCACCTGCGGGTCACCGGCGACCTGGTCACCGCCCTCGCGGTGCCCGAGGTCACCGCCACCTACGTCCCGTCCTGGAACCCGTTCTCCGCCGGCACCCTGCGGCTGGAGTACCAGATCGCCAACGCCGGCAACGTCCGGCTCGGCGGCACCGTCGTCACCCGGGTCGCGGGGCCGTTCGGCCTCGCCGGGGGCGGCACCGAGGGGCCGGACCCGAGGGAGGTGCTGCCCGGCGCCTCCGTCCCCGTCACCGCCGAGATCCCCGCCTGGCCGCTGGGGCGGCTGTCCGGGGAGGTGACCGTCACTCCGGTCGGCGTCGGCGAGGACGCGCACACCGGCGCCTCCGTGCTGATCCAGGCGCCGTTCAGCGCGTGGGCGTTGCCGTGGCTGCAGGGCGCCGTGGTGGTCCTGGTCGCCGCTGCCGTGGTCGCCGCCGTGCTGCTGCACTGGCGCCGCGCCGACGCCGCTCAGCGCCGGTTCGACGAGGCGGTCGCTGCCGCCCGCGCGGCCGCCGGGCCCCCGGAGGTCCGCTGACCGCGCCTCGCGGGGTCCGCGCCCGACCGCCTACCGTCGGGGCATGACGCAGCTCGACCTCACCGGGCGCACGGCGCTCGTCACCGGTTCCACTCAGGGCATCGGCGCCGCGATCGCCGTCGGCCTCGCCCGCGCCGGGGCGCGCGTGGCCGTCAACGGCCGCACAGCGGGTTCGGTCGACGACGCCGTCGCGCGGCTGACCGCGGAGCTCGGCGACGGCCCCGGGTCGTTCGTGGCCGCCCCGGGCGACGTGAGCACCGACGCGGGCGCGGAGGCGGTCCGCGGGGTCGTCCCCGACGTCGACGTCCTGGTCAACAACCTCGGCATCTTCGAGTCGCGGCCGGCCCTGGAGATCACCGACGACGAGTGGCGCCGCTACTTCGAGGTCAACGTGCTCGCCGCGGTCCGGCTCACCCGCGCCTACCTGCCCGGCATGACCGGACGGGGCTGGGGCCGGGTGCTGAACATCGCCTCCGACTCCGCCGTCGTCATCCCCGCCGAGATGATCCACTACGGCATGTCCAAGACCGCGCTGCTGGCGGTGTCCCGGGGCTTCGCGAAGGAGGCCGCGGGGACCGGCGTCACCGTGAACTCGGTGATCGCCGGCCCGACGCACACCGGCGGCGTCGAGGACTTCGTCTACTCGCTCGTCGAGAAGGACCTGCCCTGGGACGAGGCGCAGCGGGAGTTCATGCGCCGGCACCGGCCGCAGTCGCTGCTGCAGCGGCTGATCGAGCCGGAGGAGATCGCGAACCTGGTCGTGTACCTGGCGTCGCCGCTGGCGTCGGCGACGACCGGCGGCGCGCTGCGCGTGGACGGCGGGTACGTGGACGCGATCCTGCCCTGAGGCGGCCTGCCGGATTCGCCGAGATTGCAGCAGATGCGGGGTTCGCGCGGCGGAACCCCGCATCTTCTGCAACCTCGGCGCGGGTGTCGGCGTGGGCGAGGGCGGATGCGCGGAGCGGGCTGCGCGAGTCGGGCCGCTGGTAGGGTCGCCGCGTTCGTGGGAGGGCTGGCTGAGCGGCCGAAAGCGACGGTCTTGAAAACCGTTGGGGCGTCGAAAGGCGTCCTCGTGGGTTCGAATCCCACGCCCTCCGCCACCTGTGCGCGACCGACGTCCGCGCGCAGGACCCGTCACCACGCCGCGCGGGACGCCAGGCCCAGCGTGTAGTCCTCCCAGTAGGTGCCCGCGACCGGCCCGCCGTTGCAGGTCCCGTCCGACCGGCCGACGGTCTTGATCCACAGGTTCGCGACGTGCGGCCCGCTGCCGGTCGCGCCGGGCGCCACGCCGAGCGCACGCCCCTCCGGGTTGCACCACACCGTGCCGTCCGGGCCGGCGAGCGGCCCGGCGCCGTTGCGCGAGGTGTCGACGACGAACGCCTTCCCGCCGAGGAGCGCCGACAGGTACGTGCCGTAGGCGACCTCGTGCTCGCTGCGCTGGAAGTTCGACACGTTCACCGAGAACCCGGCGGCGCGGTCGACGCCGGCGGCGCGCAGCCGCAGGGCCATGTCGCGCAGCTGCTCGGCGCTCCAGCCGAAGCTGTTGCTGCTGGCGGCGTCGAGGTAGACCTCGGCACCCGCGGCCCGGTACGCCTCGACGGACGCGCGGAGCAGCTCGAGCCGCTGGTCCCGGTCGCCGCACCGCTCCAGGTGCAGCAGGGCGTCCGGCTCGACGACGACGACGGGACGGGAGCCGCGCAGGCCCGCGGCGACCGCGTCCACCCACGTGCGGTACTCGGCGGCCGTCGCGAACCCGCCGGCCGAGTACGAGCCGCAGTCGCGGTCGGGGATGGCGTAGGTGACGAACACCGGCGTGCGGCCGGCCGCGGTCGCCGCGGCGGCGTAGGCGCGGACCGCGGCCGTGCCGTCCGCGGGGCCCAGCCACCGCGCGGCGCCGCCGCTCGCAGCCTTGTCGAGCAGCGCGGCGTCGCCGGTGCGGCCCGCCGTCCGGGCGACGGCCGCGGCGCGGGCGACGTCCGACGCGGGGTCGGCGTACGGCGGCGCGGCGGACAGCACCGTGCGGTACACCCGCTCGCCCGAGCTGGCGTCGGTCGACGCGCCGCCGCCCGAGCCGGAGCCCGGGCGGGACACCACCGGCAGCGCGGTCGGCAGGGGCAGGGTGACGACGGCGGGCACCCGTTCGCCGGTCGGGGCCGCGGTGGACCACGCGCTCGCGCCGGAGGTCGAGATCAGGTAGATCCGCGCGTGGTCCTTGACCACCAGCCGCGCGCCCGGTGACGACGCGCCGGCGGACCACAGCACGGCGCCGGCCGGGGAGACGACCTGGAGGTCGCCGCCGGGGGTCACGCGGGCGGACGCGCCCCGGACGGCCGTGCCGGCGTGCCAGGCCAGGGCGCCGCCGCGGGTCAGGGCGAGGTCGCCGTCGGTGCCCATCGTCAGCCGGACGTCGCCGGTCGCGATCGACTCGCCGGGCAGGAGCAGGCCGCCGGACGGCACCCGGTCCGCGGGGGTGGTGCGGAGCGCGGGGCCGTCGGTGGTCGACTTCCACACGAGCCGGCCCGCGGTGTCGACGGTGTACACGACGCCGTCGGGCTTGATGATCGAACGGGCGCCGGGCGAGGCCGCGCCGGTGGTCCAGAGCAGGGTGCCGGATGCGGACCGCACCTCCAGCGCGCCCGACTTCTGCTGCGCGAGCCGCGCGCCGGGGTTTCCGGTGGTGCCGGTGTGCCAGAGCACGGGCCCGGAGCCGAGGCGCACGGTCACGTCGCCGTCGGCGCCGACCGTCAGGCGGTGCGCGCTGCCGGCCGCGGCGAGAGTGCCGCCCGCGGGGAGGGCCTGGCCGCTCGTCAGCCGGTCACCCGCGGGTGCCGGGGCGGACGCCGTGGCCGGGGACGGCGCCAGCACGACCACCACCAGCAGTGCGGCGGCGGCCGCGCGGACGGCGGCGACGAGCGGTCGCGACCACGGGGCGGTCGGGCGGGACGGGTGCGGGCGGGCGGCGCGGGGCATGGCGGGGTCCTCGTCGGGGAACGGCTTTCCCTCCTCATCGGCGACCTGCCCGCTCCCCGGCCTCGTCGGGGTGGGTGAACCGCCCCCGAGGCACGGTTCCCGCCTCTCGAAAGGCGGCCGCGACCACTTACCCAGCCGCGATGACGCCACTCAAAACCCCGATCCCGCAGCGTGCATGCTACTTAAAAGTCGCGATTCGCCACCTACGGGCCCAGGAATCAGGCGCAGGGCTGCGCTGACATGCGAGTCCAGACGACGGCGTCCCGAGCCGTCCGGAGGAGGACACGCAGATGCCGAGGACACCGGTGCGCCGTGCAGCGCGCGCCCTGGGTGCGACGATGACCGCGCTGGCGCTCGGGCTCGGGGGAGCCGCGGCGGCGCCGACGGCCGTGGCGCAGCAGACCGCGGTGGCGGACGAGGGGTCGGTGCTGCTGCTCGAGCCGTTCGACCAGGCCACCGTCGCGGACTCCCGCGTGATCCCGCTCGGGTCCGCCTGCCTGACCGCGGCCCGCTCGGGGCTGACACCGCCCGGCGACGGTGGCGGGTCGGCGCTGGGGCCCTGCCCGCCCGGAACCGGCAGCGGGCCGACGCCGGGGGTCACGCCCGGCTACCTGCAGCTGACCGACGACCTGATGAGCCAGGCCGGCGGGGTCGCCCTGGACCGTGCCGTCCCGGCGGAGGCCGGGCTCGTCGTCGAGTACGACCAGTACATGTACCGGCCCCGCGGCGGTGCCGGCGCCGACGGGATCGGGCTGGTGATCGTCGACGGCGCGCACGACCTGCGCGCGCTCGGTGCGTTCGGCGGCAGCCTCGGCTACGCCCAGGACGCCACCACCGCGGGCGTGGCGGGTGCGTACCTCGGCGTGGGGTTCGACCTGTACGGGAACTTCGCCCTGGACTCGACGGGCCGGGGTGCCGGCTGCGCGACGCCGTCGCCGCACGGGCCCGCACTGGTACGCAATGCCGTGACGCTCCGCGGACCGGGCGACGGTCGCAGCGGGTACTGCTGGCTCGCAACGCAGGCGCTGGACGCCAGCACGCAGCGGCTCGACGCCTCCGGCTGGACGTCGACCGCCGCGCTGATCGAGGCCGCCCGGCGCAACGTTCGCGTGACCGTGAGCCCCGACGTCCGACCGGTCGTCACGGTCGAGATCGACTTCACCGGGACCCGCGGCGCCTACCAGACCGTGCTGACGCACACCATGGCCGAGGACGCCCCGGCGACCTACAAGCTGGGCTTCGCCGCCGCGACCGGGGCGGTGAGCGACGTCCACCTCGTCCGCGACGTCGAGGTCCGCACCGTCGAGCCGCTCGCACCGCTGCACCTCGTCGCGCAGGTGGCGCAGACGGACGACCTCCCGGACGCGTTCCGGACCGGCAGCGTGATCCCGTTCGACCTGGTCGTCACGAACACGGACGCCGAGCCGCTGACCGACGTGCGGGTGCACGACCCGCTGGTCGGGCCCGACGAGGTGTGCGTGGTGCCCGAGCTCGGTCCCGCCGGGTCGGCGACGGCGTCGGTGACCTGCCGGGTCGAGGTCGTCGTCGGCGCCGAGCACGCCCGGGTGGGCGAGCTGCTGAACGCGGCGCGGGCGACCGCCGTCGGAGCGGACGGCCCGGTCGCGGCGGCCGCCGACGTGCTGGTGCCCATCACCGGGAGCCCGGCGCTGCAGGTCGTCGGCTCCGCGGCGGTCGACGTCGCCCAGGGCGGCCTGGTCACCGCGGGCGACGTCGTGCTCCTCACCTACGAGGTGCGGAACACGGGCGACGTGGACGTGGCCGACGTGCGGGTCGAGGAGCAGCTGGGCGTCCCGGTCGCCTGCGAGGCGACCGGGCTGGCGCCCGGGGAGGCGACGGCCTGCGCCGCGGAGCCCTACGCGCTGCGGGACGCCGACGTCCTCGCGGGCGGGATCACGAGCGTCGCCACCGCGGACGGGTCGGTCCCTGCGCACGCCGACCCGCTGGTCCCCGCGACGAGCACGGTGGAGATCCCGCTCGTCGCGGCGACCGCCGCCCTCGCGATCACCCAGGAGGCCGCGCTCGTCGCCGACCACGGTGCCGACCTCGCGGACGTCGGCGACCTCGTCCGGTACACGGTCGTCGTCGAGAACACGGGCGACCTCCCGCTCACCGGGCTCGCGGTGGCGCACGACAGGGCGGGTTCCGCCACCTGCGTGGCGGACGACCTCGACCCGGGTGGCTCGACGACCTGCGTCGGGGACGCCGACCACCTCGTGACGGAGGACGACCTCGTGGCGGGCGGGGTGGCGGCCGTCGCCCGCGCCGCCGCCCGCACGGTCGGCGGGACGGTCGCGGAGGCGCAGCACGCCGTGACCACCACGACGCGGCCGGCCGTGGCCGGGATCGCGCTCGCGATGAGCGCGGACGTCGAGGAGGACGGTGTCCCCGACGTGCAGGTGCGGTACGCGTTCGAGGTGACCAGCACCGGCACCGTCACCGTGCGGGACGTCGGGGTGGCCGACCTGCGGGTGGGCGACGTGCCGGTCGGCCCGGTCGTGTGCGACCGCGCGGAGCTGGCGCCCGGCGAGGCGACCGGGTGCGTGGCGGAGCAGCCGTACCTCGTGACCGACGCCGACCGGGAGGCGGGGGAGGTCCGGGCGACCGCCACCGCGCACGCCCGGGCGCCCGAGGGGGTGCCGGCCGTCGACCCGGTGACGGCCGAGGCGACGGCGGTCGTGCCGGGGATGGTCGTCGACCCTGAGCCGGAGCCCGAGCCGGAACCGAGCCCCGAGCCGGAGCCCGAGCCGGAGCCGAGCCCCGAGCCGGAGCCCGAGCCGGAGCCGAGCCCGGAGCCGGAGCCGAGCCCCGAGCCCGAGCCGGAGCCGAGCCCGGAGCCCTCGCCGACCACCCCGCCGGGCGGCGGCGGGGACCGCCCCGGGACCGGCGACGGCGACGGGGGGACCATCGACGCCGGCCCGCCGGGGTCGGCGCCGGGCACCGGCCCGACCGGCGGCGTGGACCCGGCCGCGGACGCGGGCGGCCTGGCCGTCACGGGCCCGGCGGTCGCCGGGGCGTCCGTCCTCGCGCTCGTCCTGGTCGCGGTCGGCCTGCTGGTCGCGCGCCGGCGTCAGGCGGGGTCGACGGACCCGTCGACGTAGGTCCAGGCGCCGTCCTCCCGGACGAACCGGCTCACCTCGTGCAGCGACCCGCGACCCCGCGGGTCGCTGTACGAGGCCCGGAACTCGACCGTCCCGGTGGTGTCGAAGGGCCCGCCGCTGTCGGTGCGGAGGACCTCGAGCCGCCGCCACACGACCGCGGCGTCCAGGTCCACCGTCCGGGGCCGGGTCGAGCGGTGCCAGGTCGTCCGGAGGTACGCGGGGTCCCCGACGGCGAACGCGCTGTACCGGGACCGCATGAGCGCCTCCGCGGTGGCGGCGGTCCGCTCGCCGTGGTGCAGCGGCCCGCAGCACTCGTCGTACGGCAGGCCGCTCAGGCAGGGGCAGCGGGTCGGGGTCGGCACCGGTCCAGTATCGGGCGGGTCAGCGGCGGGCGTCCCGCGCCCGGACCCGGGCCCGGACCGCCCGGGACCGCAGGGCGGCCTGCCGCAGCGCGACGCCCGCGCCGGCCAGGCCGAGCGCCAGCACCGCGAGCGGGAGGCTGTCGGCGCCGGTGCGCGGCAGCTCGTCGTCGGCCGCCCACGCGCCGGACCCGCCCCCGCCCGCCGACCCGCCGGGGCCCCCAGCGGACCCGCCGCCGGTCCCGCCCTCGCCGGGGTCCCCCGCGCCGGTCACCACCACGGTGACGACCGCGTTCGCGCACGCGGGCGACACGTCGGCCGCGCACACCTGGTACGTGAACGTGTCCGTCCCGACGAACCCGGGCGCCGGCGTGTAGACCAGCGCCCCGCCGACCAGCGCGACCGTGCCGTGCGCCGGCGGTGCGGTGACGTCGGGCGGCAGGACCGTGCCGAGGTCGTTCGCGGCGACGTCGATCGTCACCGGGGTGCCCTCGGGTGTGGTCGCGGCGTCGTCCACCGCCACCGGGTCGACGAGCACCGTCACCAGCCCGGTGCTGCACAGCACCGGGATCCCGTCGTCGCACACCGTGTACTGGTAGAGGTCGCGCCCCGCGAACCCGGGCGGCGGCGAGTAGGTGGTCGTGCCGCCGGACAGCGTCACGGTGCCGCCCGCGGCGGTCGGGAACGTCTGCACGAGCGTGACCGCGTCGCCGTCGGGGTCGCTCACGGCCGGGGAGCCGGAGACCGGGGTGTCGACGGTCGTCTCGAGGACGAGCGGCGGCGCGGCCGGTGGCAGGTTGTCCGGCCACACGTGCACGGTCACCACGGCGGTGGCGCAGTCGGTCGGGTCGTCGGGCGAGCACGCCTGGTACGTGAAGGAGTCCGTGCCGAGGTAGCCGGGGCCGGGGGTGTAGACGACGGACCCCGTCGCGGGGTCGACGGTGACCAGGCCGTGGTCGGGCGGGTCGACCAGCGTCGGGGACAGCGCCGACCCGGACGGGTCGTTGGCGAGCACGTCGATGGTGACGGGGGTGTTCACGAGGGTGGTCGTCTCGTCGTCGACCGCGAGCGGGTGCACGATCAGCGTCACCGTGGCGGGGGCGCTGCACCGCACCGGGTCCTGGTTGTCGCACACCTGGTACGTGAACGAGTCCGTGCCGACGAACCCGGCGTCGGGGAGGTACCCGAACCGGCCGCCCGGCAGCAGGATCAGCGCGCCGTCGGACGGTCCCGTCACGGTGCTGAACCGCAGCTGCAGGTCCGGGTCGGGGCTGGTCCCGGTGACGGTCGAGACGATCGGCCGCCCGACCACGGTCTCCCGCACGAGGTCGTCGGCGGTCGGCGGGTCCACGACGCCGGGCCCCGGCGTGACCGCGGTGGTCACGGTCTCGGAGTCCGCGGTGCCGTCGTTGTTCGACGCGTCGGGGTCGGGCGTGGTCGCGGTGGCGCTCACCGTGTTCACCAGCACGCCGCTGCCCGGCGCGGTGCCGGTGACGGTCAGCGTGACCGTCGCGCCGACCGCGAGCGTCCCCAGCGACCAGGTGACCGTCGGCGGGGCGACGACCCCGCCGCCCGACGCCGTCACGCCGGCGAGGGCGGGCGGGAGCGCGTCGGTGACGGTCACGCCGACGGCCTCGTCGGGCCCGGCGTTGGTCACGTCGATCGTGTACGTGAGCTGCCCGCCGGGTCCCACGAACGCCGGCCCGGTCTTGCTGACCTGCACGTCGGCGGACGCGGGGCCGACCGGGTCGGCGCAGTCCGGGGCGGGGTAGTCGGCGGGCCCCGGCACCACGAGGGCGCGGAGGTCGACGTTGGTCACCGAACCCCCGCCGGTGTCGGGGAAGGCCGCGCCGGGGACGTCGACGAAGATCGGCACGAACGCGGAGTCGCCGTCGAACCCGCCCTGCACCCCGGTGGTGCCGGTGAACACGTACCGCCCGAACCCGGTGACGGCGCCGTCGTCCGCCAGCGTGGTCGCGGTCAGGGCCGCGGTGGGCGCCTGCCGCCAGGTGCCCTGGTTGACGAAGCCGCCGCCCAGCGCGACCAGGCCGGTGCTGCTCGACCCTCCGTTGTTGGTGAACCCGCCCGACGCCTGGAGCACGCACACGTTGGTCAGCGCGCCCGAGCCGTTGACCACCAGATCACCGGCGAGGGTGGCGGTCCCGGCGTTCCGGAACGGCCCGTTGACGATCGTCGTGCCCGCGGCCGTGAGCGTGCCGTTGTTGGTGAGCGACACCGGCGAGTTGAGCGTCGCGCCGCCCGGCAGCGCCAGGGTGCCGTCGTTGACGACCGTGCCGGCCGCGGGGGTGAACGCGCCGGTGATCGTCAGCGTCGCCCCCGCCGCGTTGGTGACGGTCCCGGGTCCGTTGAGCGCCAGCCCGGCGAACGTGGCCGTCCCGGCGTTGTCCAGCACGAACCCCGCGTTCACCGCGACCGACGGCATCGTCGCCGTCCCGCCCGGCGCGACGTAGATCGTGCCGGCGGCGTTGTTGACGTAGGCCGGCGCGAGCGTCGCGCCGGCGGCGACGCACAGCGTCGCCCCGGCCGGCAGCGCGTTGACGCCCCCGACCTGGGTGCCGCCGGCCAGCAGGACGACCTCGCCGGCCGCGATGTCGAGCGCCGCGCCGGTCGCCGCGCCGCTGACCGTCCGGGTGGGCGCCGCGCAGTCGTCCGCGGGGGCGGCCTGCGCCGGACCGCCGGGGACCAGGGTCGCGAGCAGCAGCGCGCCCGCCGCGGCGAGGGACCACCGGCGCCGTGCGCGCGCCCGCCCCCTCCGCGCCGCCGCCGCCGTGGCGTCCCGTCGCGCTCCGCCGCCCGACCTCGTCCGCACCCTGCCCCCGATGTCTCGTGCGCCGGCCCCCGACCAGCACGTCCGGTCACGGTACCGAGGGAGCGGCCGGGTGGCGAGGGTGCCGCCGGGCCGGACCGACGTCCCGCCGACGGCGGTCCTGGCCCGCCATCATGGTGCGCGTGCCGACCCAACCGACCGACGACGAGCTCGAGCTCATCCGCCAGTCCGGCGTCGCGCTGCGCGTCGGGCGGCTGAGCCTGTCCGCGGGGACCGGGTCCTACCGGGTCAAGTCGTCGATGGCGCGGATCGCGCGGGCGATCGGCGTCGACCGGCACGAGGCGCACGTGACGCTGACCGAGATCACCACGACCTCGCACCGCGGCCCGAGCTTCCGCACCGAGGTCGCCGAGGTCCGGTCCGTCGGCATCAACGCGGACCGGCTGGCGGAGCTCGAGCACCTCGCCGGGGACCTCGCCCGGTCGGGCCGGCGCGCGACCGTCGAGGAGGTGTCCGCCGAGCTCGACCGGATCGAGCGCAAGCGGCCGCTGTACCCCGACGCGGTCAACGCGCTGTGGGCGGCGGTCGCGTGCGCGGCGTTCGCGTTCCTCAACAACGGGGGCCCGGTCGAGATGGCCGGCGCGTTCGTCGCGGCCTGGGTCGGCCAGCTCACGCGGCGGCTGCTGCTGCACCGCGGGTTCAACCAGTTCGGCGTCACCATGCTGGCCGCCGCGCTGGCCTGCCTCGCGTACCTGGGGCTGGTGTCGGCGGTGCACGAGCTGGGTGCCACGGAAGTGCGGCACGCGGCCGGCTACGTCTCGGCGGTGCTGTTCCTGGTGCCCGGCTTCCCGCTGGTCACCGGGGGGCTCGACCTCGCGAAGCTCGACTTCTCGGCGGGCGTCGCCCGGCTCACCTACGCGCTGATGATCCTCACCTCGGCGGCGCTCGCGGTGTGGGGCGTGTCGATCGCGGTGGGGCTGTCCCCGGACCCCGAGGCCGGACCCGTGCTGCACTCCGGGCTGCTCCTGGTGCTGCGCATGGTCGCGAGCTTCGTCGGCGTGCTCGGCTTCGCGCTCATGTTCAACAGCCCGTGGCGGATGGCCCTGGGCGCTGCCGTCGTCGGGATGGTCGCCAACACGGGCCGGCTGTACCTCGTCGGGGAGGTCGCGCCGCAGGCCGCGGCGGCGGGGGCGGCGCTGCTGGTCGGGCTGCTCGCCGCCGTGATCGCGCCGCGGCTGGGCGTCCCGCGGATCACCGTCTCCGTCCCCGCCGTCGTCATCATGGTCCCGGGCGTCTCGGCCTACCGGTCGGTGTTCTACCTGTCGAACGGGGACACCACCCAGGCGCTGGCGTACGGCGTCCAGGCCGGCCTGGTGGTCGTCGCGCTGTCGGTCGGGCTCGCCGTCGCGCGGATGCTGACCGACCGGGAGTGGGGCTTCGAGCACTGACCCGCCGAGTGCCGCGGGCGGCCCGCGGGGGCCGCTTTGCCGGGTGCCCGGGACGCCCGGTACTGTGTCGCAGTCTGGAGACGTCGCATAGCCAGGTCTAGTGCGCGACCCTGCTAAGGTCGTGAAGGGGCAACCCTTCCGTGGGTTCAAATCCCACCGTCTCCGCTTCCACGAGGGCCCGGTCATGGCGACCGGGCCCTCGTCGCGTGTCCGTGCGCCCAGCGGGCGGGGTGAGCCGCCGCGGACCGGTGCGTGTCGCGGTGAGGTCGTCACACGCGGGTGAGGTCGTCACGAACGTGTGACGACCTCACCAGGATGTGACGACCTCGCGGGCGGCCGTGCGCGCGGCCGCCGGCACCATCGTCTGACCCCGGCGCCCCGCTACAGTCGCCCCAGCCGGCGCCGCGACGGGGCGACGCCGCGGGCGGCGGGGGTGTGGCGCGTGGACGCGGACGTCATCGTGGTGGGCGGCGGGCTGGCCGGGCTGGTCGCCGCCGACGAGCTGGTCCGGGCGGGCCGGCGGGTGGTGCTCGTCGAGCAGGAGAGCCCGGCGAACCTCGGCGGCCAGGCCTGGTGGTCGTTCGGCGGCATCTTCCTGGTGGACAGCCCGATGCAGCGCCGGTTCGGCGTCCGGGACTCGCTCGACCTGGCGTGGCGGGACTGGCAGGGCACGGCCGGCTGGGACCGGCTCGACGGCGACCTGCCGGAGGACGCCTGGGCGGTGCGCTGGGGTCGGGCGTTCGTCGAATTCGCCGCGGGGGACGCGCTGCCGTGGCTGCACGAGCGCGGCGTCCGGTTCACGCCGGTGGTCGGCTGGGCCGAGCGCGGCGACGGCCTGCCCGGCGGGCACGGGAACTCGGTGCCGCGGTTCCACGTGCCGTGGGGGAGCGGGACCGGGATCAGCGAGCCGTTCGCGGACCGGGTGCGGGCGGCGGCGGCGGACGGGCGCCTCGCGCTGCGGTTCCGGCACCGGGTCGACGGGCTGGTGCGGACCTCCGGCGCGGTCACCGGCGTGCACGGCGCGGTCCTGGCCGACGACGACGCCCCGCGCGGGGTGCGGACGAACCGCGACGTGGTCGGGGACTTCGTGCTCACCGCCCAGGCGGTGGTCCTCGCGACCGGCGGCATCGGCGGCGACCACGAGCGGGTGCGCCGCTGGTGGCCCGACCGGCTCGGCACCCCGCCGCACACGATGCTGACCGGCGTGCCCGCGTCGGTCGACGGCCGGATGCTCGACATCGCCGCGGCCGACGGCGTGCGCCTGGTGAACCGGGACCGCATGTGGCACTACACCGAGGGCGTCGCGAACTGGGCGCCGGTGTGGCCGGGGCACGGCATCCGCATCCTGCCCGGGCCGTCGTCGGTCTGGTTCGACGCGCTGGGCCGCCGGCTGCCCCCGCCCGGGCTGCCTGGCCACGACACGGTCGGCACGCTCCGGCTGCTGCGGGCGGACCCGGACCTGCAGCCGTACGACCACTCCTGGTTCGTGCTGACCCAGAAGGTGATCGAGAAGGAGTTCGCCCTGTCCGGGTCCGAGCAGAACCCGGACATCACCCGGCGCGACTACCGGCTGCTGCTGCGGACCCGGCTGGGTCGCGGGGCGCCGGGGCCGGTCGAGGCGTTCAAGGAGCGCGGGGCGGACTTCGTCGTCGCCGGGACGCTGCGCGAGCTGGTCGCGGGGATGAACGCGCTGACCGCGGAGCCGCTGCTCGACCCCGCGGCGATCGAGCGGCAGGTCCGGGAGCGGGACGGGCAGCTGACGAACCCGTTCGCCAAGGACGCGCAGGTGCAGAGCATCCGGAACGCCCGGCGGTACCGCGGCGACCGGCTGCTGCGGGTCGCCCGCCCGCACCGGGTGCTCGACCCGGGTGCGGGGCCGCTGATCGGGGTGCGGCTGCGCGTGATCACCCGCAAGACGCTCGGGGGGATCCAGACCGACCTCGACGGCCGGGCGCTCGGGCTCGACGGGGCGCCCGTGCCCGGGCTGTACGCGGCGGGGGAGGCGGCCGGGTTCGGCGGCGGAGGCGCGCACGGGTACCGGGCGCTGGAGGGGACCTTCCTCGGCGGGTGCCTGCTGACCGGCCGCACGGCGGGGCGGGCGGTGGCGCAGGCGCTCTGAGCCGCCGGGCCGGTGAGGGTTCGGGATGCCTGGCACGCACACGGATCGCGGCGGCCCCCGTCGTGCCGTGACCGGACCTCGCGGCAGCACCCGGTCCCCGCGGCTGAGTGGTCGCGGCGTCCTAGCGTCGACGACGTCGCGGCCCGGTTCCGCGGCGCGGGCGACGGGAGGGCGGACATGCGGAGGCTGGTGTCGCGGGTGGTCGCGACGGCGATCGCGCTGACGGTCGGCGGGGTGCTCGGCGCCGGCGCGCTCGGGGCGTCGAGCGGGCTGCCGACGGCGGGGCTCGACCTGCGCGAGGGTGCGACGGGGCGGGTCCTCGTGCCGGTCCCGGCGCCCGGGGCGTCCGCCACGTTCCACATCACCGCGCGCCCCGCCGACGGCACGCCCTCGCCGCTCACCCTCGTGCTCGGCGAGGCCACCACCCCCGACGACGCCGACGTCGAGCTGACCCTGAGCGACGCCACCGGCGCCGTGCTCGCCGCCGGGAGCGCGGAGGGCCTGCGCGGCGCCCGGCTGGGGCTCGGCCTGGTCGGCGAGGAGCCGGTGACGGTGCACGGCACGGCCACCCTGCCCGAGTCGGGGCCCGCCGCCGCGGCGGGCGCGACGCTGGTGCTGCCCGTCCGGGTCGGCACCGCCCCGGACGGTGCCCGGTGGTCGCCCGGCTCCGGCGACCACGCGCCCGCGGGCGGCGTCGCGGCGGGCGTGCGCGTGGTCCGCGCGGCCCCGGCCGTGTCCGCGGCGCGGCCCGCGACGAGCGCCTGACGAGTCCGGTTTCACCCGGTCGAACGAAATCGGACGAAACCCCACATATGTGGAGGAAAGCGGGCGTACAGTTCGGCCGTGGCCCGAACGCCGGAGGACCCCAGCGGTCTCGCCCTGGCGCGCCCCGTCCCCGGGCTCGACGACACCGTCGGCCTGCCCGGCGGCACCGCCTGGGAGCCCAAGTGGGACGGCATGCGGCTGCTCGCGCTCGCCGACGGCCCGCGCACGCTGCTCCGGTCCCGGCACGGCGCCGACCTGACGCGGGCCTTCCCCGAGGTGACCGACGCGGTCGCCCGGCTCGTGCCCGCGGGGACCGTGCTCGACGGCGAGCTCGTCGTCCGCAGCGCCGGCCAGGTCGACTTCGGCGCGCTGCAGCGCCGGGCCGGCGCGGCGGACCCCGGCGCGTTCGCGGCCGCGCTGCCGGGCGAGTTCATCGTGTTCGACGTCATCCAGCGCGAGCACGTCGACCTCCGGCCCCAGCCGTTCATCGAGCGGCGCATCGCCCTCGAGGAGCTCGCCGCCGGCTGGGTCGGCCCGCTGTCCACCTCGCCGCTCACCGGCGACGCCGGCCTGGCCGCCCGCTGGTTCCGGGACCTCGCCGGGCTGGGCGTCGACGGCCTGGTGGCCAAGGGCCTCGACCAGCCCTACCGACCCGGCACCCGCGACTGGCGCAAGGTCAAGCACCGCTCGGTCGTCGACCTCGTCGCCACGGCCGTCACCGGGTCGGCCGCCCAGCCGGGCGCGCTGCTGCTGGCGCTGCCCGTCGACGGCGAGCTGGTGCCCGTCGGTCGCTCGGGTTCGATCGGGCTCGCCGCGGGGCTCGCGCTCGGGCGGCTCGTGACGCCGCTCGGGCCGCCGGGCGGTGCCACGTCGGCCATCGCGACCCGGATCGCGCCGCTGGTCGTCGAGGTGTCCGCGGACGTGCCGTGGGCCGACGGCGCCCTGGCGCGACCGGCGCAGTTCCTGCGCGCCCGGCCGGAGCTGCACCCCGTCGAGGTGGCGGCCGGCGCCGTGCTGGTGGGCTGCGGCTGACTCAGCCCGCGTCGGGCAGCGAGCGGGACCGCCGCTCGGCCGCGACGAGCGCCAGCACGACCGCCGCCCCCACGGCGAACGCCGCCGCCGCCAGCCCGACCTGGTCGCCCGGCGCCAGCAGCGTCCGGTCGTCCTCCTGCCACGGCCACAGCGCCCGCAGCGCCCCAGCCATCACGCCGGACAGCAGCACGAGCGTCGGGCGGCGCTGGCGCTCCAGCAGCCACTGCAGCGCCTTCACGAAGCACGCCAGGCCGATCACGATCCCGGCGAGGAACACCGCGACGTAGCCCCAGTCCCGGTCGTTCAGCGCCGCGAGCGTCGGCTGGTACAGCCCGAACGTCAGCAGCAGGAACGACCCCGACGTCCCGGGCAGCGCGAGCGCGCACGCCGCCACCGCCGCGGCCACCAGCACCACCGGGTAGGTGGGGCTCAGGTGCTGCGGCGGCAGCCCGACGAGCAGGAACACCGCGGCCGCCACCACCAGCGCCCGCGCCACCTCGCCCGCCGACCACCGCGCGCCGGCCATCCGCACCGGCACCACCAGCGCCGCGGCCGTCATGCCGAGGAACAGGCCGTAGAGCGGGACGGGGTGCTCCTCCAGCAGCGGCGCGATGAACCGCACCGTGATCAGCAGCCCGGGCACCATGCCGATGAGCAGCGGCACGATCACCGACCACCGCACCTTCCGGAGCTCCGCGCGGGCGCGCTCGCGGTCGGTCGCGGCCAGGCGCAGCGCGGAGATCGCGTGCCCGGCGCCGGTGACGGCGGTCTCGTAGGCGCCGGTCACCAGGGCGACGGTGCCGCCGCTGATGCCGGGCAGGGCCTCGGCGGCGCCGACGAGGGCGCCACGGGTCAGGGACCAGGGAGTCGAGGCGGGGCGGGACGTGGTGGCGGCGGAGGCGTCGTCAGGCACCCGGTCGACGCTACGGGGCGTGCAGGGGCCGACGCGAGGCGGCGGGGTACCTACGCACACCGTGCGCGGCACCGTCCCCGGCGGGGTGTGGCCGGGCGCACGTCGATCCGGTTTGGGCAAGGGGCGGTGCGACCTGTACTCTCTTCAACGGCCCTCCGGGGCCGATGCGCCCGTAGCTCAATGGATAGAGCATCTGACTACGGATCAGAAGGTTGGGGGTTCGAGTCCCTCCGGGCGCACACACGAGACGAAGGCCCAGCACCGGAACGGTGCTGGGCCTTCGCCGTTCCGCCAGGATCCGCGTTCTTGCAGTTCAGCGGACCGTGACGCGCCGGACACGGCCGCACCGAGGTCCGACGTCACCGTCGATGTCGAGCCGGTAGGGCCGCCGTCCGCGCCGCCCCGACCGCGCCCGCGGACACACCCCGGGACACACCCGCGCACACGCCGGGACACAGTCGCGCCGCCGTCGCGTGACGGGAGTGCGCGCGGTGGTGTGCGGGTACTGCCGGGTTCCGCAGAAGCCGGACCTATCCGGTACATGCCGCGACTACCGCCACCGAGCATCGCCGTCCGAACTCACCGGGGTCGGGTCCTCGACCCCCCGCCGGTCAACCCGCTCCTCGCGGGGATCCGGCCCACCAGCCACCGCCCCGTGCCCCGTCGCACGCTGCGTCCGGTCAAGCAGGCCGCCGCGACGCCGGTGCCCGCCGGGTACGTCGACGTCGCGGTCGCGGCGTCGCTGCTGGACCGGCCGGAGCACCTCCTCGCCTACCGCGCGCTCCACCACCCGCAGGAGCTGCCGCCGCACGTCCTCGTCGACGGACGCCCCTACTTCCGCCGAACCGATCTTCCTGGAGTCACCTCATGAGCACCTGGTCCCGCCCGTACATCACCGTCACCGACGCCGACGGGTTCCGCGTCAACTGGACCCTGCCGAGCCCGATGCCCTGGCCCGCCGGCGCCTGCGCCGACGAGTCCCTGCGCACCCCGGCCGACCTCGGCCTGCCCGTGGGCGGGACCGTCCAGGTCCGGTGGCGCACCCCGAACCACCCCAACCCGCGCTCCCTGAAGCGACCCACGTCCGACCTGCAAATCGTGGCCCTGGCCGGCGACGTCCGACGCGCTTACCTCGCCGAGGGAGCCGGCTGGACGCCTGACGCCAACGGCTGGCCGCTGCGCGTGCGGAGCCAGCGGGCCGCCACACCGACGCCGACCACCACCCCGGCGGTGGAGAAGACGGACGTCGTCCCGGTCATCGGTCCCCGCGCCGTGGTCAGCCCCGCCAACGCGACCATCGCCGACATCGCCAGCGGCCGGCTGCCGCTCGGCGCGACCGTCGCGCAGATCGTCACCGCGATCCGCCGCAAGCGCGAGGTCGAGTGGGCCGGCGCGCACAAGGTCAACATGCACAACATGCTCGACTTCCTCGAGCAGGTGCTGGTCTACACCGAACCGGTCGAGGACGACACCGACGCCGACCTGCCCGAGGTCGCCGCGTGGATGCGCGCCCGCCTCGCCCTGCCCGGGGTCGAGGTCGGCGGGTCCGTGCACATCGCGCTGCTGCTCGCCCCGGACCTCGAGCGGGCCATCGAGCACCGCCGCTACACCGACCGGCGCACCGAGCTGCTCAACAACCAGGCCCTCAAGCGGCACTACGACCAGTGGTCGCGGTACGAGGCCGCTATCGCCCGCCGCGCCGGCAGGTCCATGGGCGGGCAGCAGCCCAAGCGGCCCGCCGACCTGGTGCTGCGCGCCCCGCAGGTCCCGGTCGCAGCCCAGCCCGAACATCACCTCGTCCTCGTCGCAGTTGAGGATCAGCCCTGGGGTTCGCGACCGGTGGTGACCTGTTCGGCGGGCGGGCGTTCTTTGCCCTGGGCGAGCGCTAGCGCCGCTGCACACTCGTTCGCCACGACGGCCAATCGGCCTTCGAACGCGGCCCAGTCGGGGCACGACCTGCGTGACTCCCTTGTCGAACGACTGCACGGTGCTGTCGAGCTGCGCCACGGCACCGCGCGTAGCGCTCAAGGTTCTCGTTCGCCTGTGACCCACGGGGTCGTGGGCGGAGTCGCTCCCGATCCCCGTGCCGGGCAGACGTTCAGCGTTCGGCGCGTCCCGGAACCGAGCCGACGCCCGGCGACTGTCGCCGTCTACTGCGCACCGGGCGTGGGGTCAGGACGTGCAGCCGCGGCGTGCGCCGCCAGCTCCCGCAGTCGGACGAACGACTCGGTCCCGGCCTCGGCCGTCCAGATCACGACAAGCTGGTCGGGGTCCTGCGCCGACGACAGGATCTCCCACTCGAGGCGGAGTTCACCGACTACCGGGTGGTGGAGGGTCTTGACGCCCGTCCCTCGGCTCGCGACCTCGTGTGCGGTCCACAGCTGGACGAAGAACGGGTCACGCTCGGACAGTTCCGCGACCAGCGCCTCTAGCACGGGATCGTCCGGATACCGGGCGCTGTCCATACGGAGCTGAGCGATCGCGAGATCAACGACGCCCGGCCAGTCGGCGTACAGGGTCCGCATCGACGGGTCGGTGAAGAGAAGGCGCAGGAAGTTCCGCTTCGGCTCGGGGATCGCACCGAAGTCCGCGATGAGCGCCGCCCCCAGGGTGTTCCAACCGATGATCTGTGTCCGTCGCCCCAAGACGAACGCCGGGGTGTTCGACAAGTCGTCGAGCATCCGCTGCAGCGGCGCCTGGACGCGCTGGCGCGGCGGCCCGCCGGGATCGTCGCCGACCTTGCCCGCGAGCTCGAAGAGGTAAGCGCGGTGGTCATCACCCAGCCGGAGCACCCGGGCCAGGTCGGTCAGGACCGGGGCGGAGGCGGGAAGTCTGCCCTGCTCCAGTCGCGAGTAGTACTCAGTGCTGATCGAGGCGAGACGTGCAACCTCCTCCCGGCGCAAGCCGGGGACTCTGCGCGGCGAACCGGACACGTCGAGGCCGTAGTCCGCCGGACGGAGGTCGGCTCGGCGCGCCCGCAAGAAGTCCCCGAGCTCCCGCCACCGCTTCTCGCCAGCCACGTGAGCAGTATCCGCCACCGCGGGTCGTCGAAGGGGGGTGAGTTTTCCTCCCCTTTTGAGGTCGTCCGGGCGGTGGCACCGTCCTGCGCATGGACACCAACGCAACGCTTCCGAGCGTAGGACAGACCTGGCTCGCCGACCTCGGCCCGAACACGCCCCTGGGCCACTTCACCGTCGAGATCACCTTCGACACCCCCACGAGCGTCACCTTCTTCGTCACCGGTGGGGCGATCGCCGGCCGCACCGAGACGATGGACTACACCACCACGAAGGTTCGCGACGGCTTGTACGTTGTGCGCTGGACCGAGCCGGACTCGGGTGATCACGTGACCCACATCGAGGACTACACCGAGGGCGCGTGCATGGCCAGCTCGGTCATCGGCGGCGAGTTCATCCAGCTCGCCGGCACCTGGACCCGCGTCCGCTGACCACGGTCTGAGCGAGGGGCGTGACGGACGCGCTGACCCGCCTGTCCCAAGCCACGGTCGGGCCGGTGCGTTCTCTCCGTTGCACCTCGTCGCCCAGCGTCTCGGCAGCGCCGCTAACCGGCTCGGCCCAGCGCGACAGAGGACCCGCAGGTCATCTTGAACTCTTGATACGGAAAGGCACCACATGAAGATCGCCGTACTCGGCACCGGGATGGTCGGCCGCGCTCTGGCTGCGCGGCTGGACGGGCTCGGGCACGAGGTCGCCATCGGAACTCGCGACGTCGACGCCACGCTTGCCCGCCCCGAGACCGACGGCGCGCCGTTCTCCCAGTGGCTGGAGGACCACCGCGACGTCCAGCTTTTGTCGTTCGCCGACGCCGGGGCTTTCGCCGAGCTCGTGCTGAACGCGACGGCGGGCGCACGGTCGCTCGCGGCGCTCGAGGCCGTCGGCGAGCAGAACCTCACCGGCAAGGTCCTGCTCGACTTGGCGATCCCGCTCGACCTCTCGGGGGGCCTGCCGCCGCGGCTGATCACCGCGAACGACGACAGCCTCGGTGAGCAGATCCAGCGTGCGTTCCCTCGGGCTCGCGTAGTCAAGGCCCTGCACACCGTGTATTTCGAGGTCATGATTGACCCCAGCCGGATTCCGGGAGCGCACTCGGTCTTCGTCGCAGGAGAGGACGCCGACGCGAAGGCGAGCGTCCGCGGGATCCTTGAGCAGTTCGGCTGGCCGTCGGGCTCGATCATCGACCTCGGGGGGATCCGCACCGCGCGAGCTACTGAGATGTACTCGCGCCTGTTCTTCGACCTCTACGCCCAGTTCGGCACCTTCGACTTCAACATCAACGTGGTGCGCGCCTAACACACCGAACGGGCGACACGTAGCCGGGGACCGTGCACTGCACGGTGCCCGGCTACGACGTTGTTTGCGCTGGTCGACAACGGGCGACGCGTGCGTCGGCCCGTGAGATCGACCCAGCCATCACCCGCGAGCGCCCGCCGTGATCACCACATCGAGGGCGCCGGGCGCCGGTCCGACAAGTCCCGTACGAGTCGAGAAGCTCCGACGGGCGAGCCGAAGACGCCGCAACCGCGCTGCACGAAGCCGCGCACGTCATCGCGCACGGCGACCTGGAGCCCAAGGAGGTTCCTCGCGCGATCCGCAAGCTGGTTCGGCTGCGTGGCGTGAGTGGTCCGGCGCCGCGGCGCCGGAAGACCGCGCCGGCCCCCGCACGGGGTGCGGGGGCCGGATCCGGTTCGTCAAGCGGAGTACTGCTCGTCGGTGACGTGCTCGAGCCACGTCGTGGTCGCCGCCGGGTCGTCCGCGCTCTCCAGCATCGCGAGGTGCTCCATCCAGCACTCCGCGGTGGCGCCGTGCCAGTGCTCCTCGCCGGGCGGGGTGTAGACGGTCCGACCGGGCTCGACGCGCAGCACCCGGCCGTCGCGCGTGCCGACGAGCGCGGTGCCCTGAGTGACGCGCAGGTACTGGCCGCGGGCGTGGGAGTGCCAGGCGGTGCGGGCGCCCGGCGCGAAGCGGACCGTCGCGACGGACATGCGCTGGCCCGCGTCGTGCGGCACGGCGACCATGTCCACCCAGACGTCACCGGTGAACTGCTCCGGCGGGTTCTTCCCAGTGGTGGGGTTCGGGTCGATCTGCATCAGGCGAGCACCTCCTTCGCGAGCGTCAGGGCGGAGACCGCGCGGGGCCACCCGGCGTAGAACGCGACGTGGGTGATGGCCTCGACGATCTCCTCCTGGGTCAGGCCGTTCTCCAGGCCCATCGGGATGTGGCCGCGCAGCTGCTCGGTGTTGCCGGCGCTGACCAGGCTGGTGATGGTGATCAGCGAGCGGTCGCGCGGGGACAGCTCCGGGCGCGCCCACACCTCGCCGAACAGCACGTCGTCGGTCAGGTGCACGAACGCCGGGGCGATGTCGCCCACCATGCGCTGCATCGGGGACTCGGTCATGGGGATCCTCCTGGTTGCTCGTGGTCGGGTGCGCGGGTGGGTCCGCCGGTCAGGGGCGGAGCATGACCTTGAGCGCCTCGCGGGCGTCCATCGCGCGGTACCCGTCGGCGGCGTCGTCGAGGGAGACGGTGCGGTCGAAGACCTTGCCGGGCTCGATCGTGCCGTCGAGGACCTGCGTGACGGCGTCCTCCAGGTAGGCGCGCACGGGGGCCGGGCCTCCGTTGAGCGTGATGTTCTTGCCGAACAGCGAGCCGAAGCCGACCGGCGCCTCCTCGTACTGCGGGACGCCGACCCGGGAGATGACGCCACCGGCGCGCACGATGCCGTACGCCTGCTGGTAGGCGGGCATGTGGCCGACGGCCTCGAGCACGACGTGCGAGCCGGCGCCGTCCGTCAGGTCGAGCACCCGTTGCACGCCCTCGTCGCCGCGCTCGGCGACCACGTCGGTCGCGCCGAACTCGCGGCCCAGGTCGGTGCGCGCGGTGTGCCGGCCCATGAGGATGATGCGCTCGGCGCCCATCTGCCGGGCCGACAGCACCGCCGACAGGCCGACTGCGCCGTCGCCGATGACGGTGACGGTCTTGCCCGGCGCGACGCGGCCCATGAACGCGGCGTGGTAGCCGGTCAGGTACACGTCCGACAAGGTCAGCAGCGAGGCGAGCAGGGACTCGTCCGCGGTCGACGGGTCGACGTCCGGGACGACGACGAGGCTGCCGTCGGCCAGCGGGATGCGCGAGAGCTCGGCCTGCAGGCCGTTGGTGTCCGGGGTCGCGTAGAACCCGCCGTGCGGGCAGGCGGTCTGGAAGCCGTCGCGGCAGATGGGGCAGGTGTTGTCGCTGAACGCGAACGGGGCGATCACGAAGTCGCCCTTCTTCACCGAGGTGACGGCCGAGCCGGTCTCCTCGACGACGCCGATCAGCTCGTGGCCCATCGACTGGCCCTGCTCGGAGGCGGGCATCGAGTGGTACGGGTGCAGGTCCGAGCCGCAGACGCACGCGCGGACCGTGCGGACGATCGCGTCGGTCGGCTGCTGGATGACGGGCTCGGCGGTCTGCTCGACGCGGACGTCGCCGGCGCCGTACATGAAGGTCGCACGCATCAGTAGAACCTCCTCTGAATGGGACGTGGGATGTGCATCTAGGGTCCCGCGGCGGGCCTGCGGAGTCGCGCTCAGGACGGCCTCGAGGCAGGCCCTATCAGGACCCCCCTGCCGGCGCGCCGACCCCGACGCCGGCTCCTACCGTCGAACCGCGCAGCGCTCGCCGGGTTCGGTGCGACGCACGTCCGGTTGTCGGTCTCTCGCGACCGGCGACCCTCCCCACATCGAGTCCGCCTCACACCGAGGCCCTCCCACACCGAGGAGGAACGACATGCCCGAGAACCACGACTTCGCCGGCAAGAACGTGTACATCAGCGGCGCGGCCCACGGCATCGGCCGGGCGACCGCCCTCGCGTTCGCCCGGGCAGGCGCCGGGTTGACGCTGGTCGACCAGGACGCGGACGGCAACGCGGAGACCGCACGCCAGGTCACCGCGCTCGGCGCTCAGGTGCTGGAACTGCCCGGCGACGTGACCGACGAACGGCACGTCACCCGTGCCCTCGAGCGCACCGTCGCCAAGCTCGGCAGCCTCGACATCGCGTTCAACAACGCCGGCATCGAGCAGGACATGGGTCCGATCGACGAGCTGAGTGTCGAGCGGTGGGACCGCATCATCGAGGTCAACCTCCGCAGTCTCTTCCTCGCGCTCCGGCACCAGGTCCCCCTGATGAAGGCCGGCGGTGGCGGCGTGATCGTCAACACCACGTCCGGCGCGGGCGTCAAGGCGTTCCCCGGGCAGGCGGCGTACGTCGCGGCGAAGCACGCCGTCGTCGGCCTGACCAAGGGCGCCGCACTGGACTACGCGGACAAGGGCGTCCGGATCAACGCCGTCGCGCCAGGGATCATCGACACGCCGATGCGCCAGCGGGTGTTCGGCGCCGGCGACGAGGGCTACCAGAGCGCCGCCCAGCAGGAGCCCGTCGGGCGGCTGGGGACCCCTGAGGAGATCGCTTCGGCCGTCCTCTGGCTCGCCGGCCCGGGTGCGGCGTTCACCGTGGGGCACACCCTGGTCGTCGACGGTGGTCAGACCGCCTGACCAGCAGGTTTCCGCTGACCCGTCCTCGCGGCGCGGAGAGGGGGTCTGGCAGGACCCTCCCAGACGCCCTCGACCGCTGTCTACGGTCGCGTGCATGACCACGTCAGCGCACGTCGACCACCACCGCCCCGGTCGCGGGATGGTGCGCGTGGACGCCGGGGTCGGCCTCCTGGCGGCCAGCACCGGCACCGCGACGCCGGATCCCCGCCCAGCCCCGGTGGGTCCGGCTCGCCGAGTCACCCTGGGGAGACCCGTGCGACAGCGCCCACTGTGGCCGTGTGCGCTCACCCTGGCGCTGCTGTCGGCATGCAGCGCAGCCGGACCTGACGCACCTGGTCCCGGTAGCACCGTGGCGACGACGGCGGACGCCGGACCCACCCTCGCGGGGCCGGCCGTCGTCGCCACCGGGCTCGACGCTCCCTGGTCCGTCGTGTTCCTCGACGGCGTCCCGCTCATCAGCGAGCGGGACAGCGCACGCGTCCTGGAGCTCGCGGCCGACGGGACCGCACGCGAGGTCGGAGTCGTCGAGGGCGTGCGCCACGGCGGTGAGGCGGGCCTCCTCGGGCTCGCCGTGGACGACAGCGACAGGCTGTACGTGTACTCCACGGGCGCAGACGGCAACCGGATCGAACGCTACGAGGTGACCGGGACGGCCGGCTCGCACGCACTCGGAGACGCCGTCACCCTCGTCGACGGACTGCCTGCAGCGAGCTACCACGACGGCGGTCGGCTGGCGTTCGGGCCCGACGGCATGCTGTACGCCACCGTCGGGGACGCCGGCATGCGCTCGAGCGCTCAGGACACCGGGTCCTTGGCCGGCAAGATCCTGCGGATGACACCCGACGGGGAGGCCCCGCGGGACAACCCGTTCCCCGGCTCGCTGGTCTACAGCTATGGACACCGCAACCCCCAGGGCCTGGCCTGGGACGAGGACGGCACCCTGTACGCCTCGGAGTTCGGGCAGGACACCTGGGACGAGCTGAACGTCATCACCCCGGGCGCCAACTACGGCTGGCCCGAGGTCGAAGGCATCGCCGCTCAGGACGCGTACGTCGACCCGGTGCAGCAGTGGAATCCCGACCAGGCCAGCCCCTCCGGCATGACCTACCTCGAGGGCACGCTCTACCTGGCAAATCTGCGCGGCACCCTCCTGCGCGCGGTGCCCACCTCGGACCCGGCCACCTCCCGCGACCTCCTCGCCGGTGAGGTCGGCCGGCTGCGGGACGTGACGGTCGGCCCCGACGGACGCTTGTGGGTCCTGACCTCCAACACCGACGGGCGCGGGCAACCCGGCCCGGACGACGACCGGCTGCTCACGCTCGAGGGGACCGGGTGAGCAGGACCGATGGGCCACGGCCGCGGTGAACCGAACACACCGAGCACGACGGATAGGTGCTGACTCATGGAACTCGGTCTCCACATCGCCGACTTCACCTGGAACGGCGGACCCCGGACCCTCGGGCCTGAGCTGGCGCGCCATGTCCGGGACGCGGAAGCCGCCGGGATCACCCGCATCACGGTGATGGATCACTTCTGGCAGCTCGGCGAGGACCACGGCCTCGGCCCGTACGAGCACGACATGCTCGAGGCCTACACGACCCTGGGGTTCATCGCCGCACACACCGAGAAGGTGCTGCTGCACACACTCGTGACCGGAGTCATCTACCGCGAGCCGGCGATCCTGGCGAAGCAGATCAGCACCCTGGACGTCCTGTCCGGCGGTCGTGCCGGCCTGGGCATCGGCGCCGCCTGGAACGAGGACGAGTCCCGTGGGCTGGGGCTGCCGTTCCCGCCTCTGAAGGAGCGCTTCGAGCGTCTCGAGGAGACGCTGCAGATCTGCGAGCAGATGTGGTCGCCGTCCGAGGAGCCGTACGACGGGCAGCACTACCACCTCGGGCGGACCCTGAACGTCCCGCAGGGGCTGCGCGAACCGCGTCCGTACGTCATGGTCGGCGGCGGAGGCGAGAAGAAGACGTTGAGGCTGGTGGCGGAGCACGCCGACGCGTGCAACATCTTCGCGACGCCGCAGGCGGCCCACAAGCTCGAGGTCCTCCGCCGCCACTGCGAGGACGTCGGGCGCGACTACGACACGATCGAGAAGACCACCAGCTGGCTCGTCACACCCGAGACCACCAAGGACGACATCGTGCGCACCGCGCACGCCATGCGCGACCTCGGCTTCACGGTGGCATACCTGTTCGCCGGCGGGATCACCGAGCCCGGCGCGGTCATCGAGCTGTACGCCTCCGTCCTGCCCGAGATCCAGTAGCTCGACGCCCGCTCCCGCTCGGGCGCTGACCGGCTGTGGACCGAGCATGCGGCAGCGGAGCCACGTCCCCCCGATCCCCTCGGCCCGCCCGTCCCCTGCAACGGGCGAGCCGAGGGTCGCGGACGTCCCAGGCGACGCACGGCGGCCCCCGGCGCGGGTGGGTGCCTGCGCGCCGGACCTCCCCGGGGCAGAGGGGGGTCTGAGCGACCCCTGCTCGCGCGTGCACGACATGCCTACCCTCGACGGCATGGACCCTCGTGAAGAACTGCGCGACTTCCTGATGACCCGTCGTGGGCGAATCACCCCTGAGCACGCCGGGATCGCCACGGTCGGCATCCGGCGGGTCCAGGGTCTGCGACGTGAAGAGCTGGCGATGCTCGCGGGTGTCTCGACGGACTACTACTCGCGCCTGGAGAAGGGGAAGGTCGCGAATCCCTCCGAGTCGGTGCTGGAGGCGGTCTCGCGTGCGCTCGAGCTGGACGAGGCGGAGCACACCCACCTGCTCGACCTGGTCCGCGCCGGGGCACGCGGGAACCGCAGGACCACGCCGACCAGGCGTGGCGGCCCTGCACCGCGACCCAGCCTGCAGTGGATGGTCGACGCGATGACGGACGCCGCGGCGTTCGTCGTGAGCCCGGTTCTCGACGTGGCCGCGATGAACCACCTGGCTCGCGCCGTCTACTCGCCGATGCTGGAGGGGGCCCGGGACCAGCATCCGAACTTCGCCAGGTTCGCGTTCCTCGACCCTGCGTCGCGTGACCTGTACCCCGACTGGGAAGGAGCCGCGCGGGTGGCCGTCGCGCAGCTCAGGCTCGCGGTGGGCCGCCATCCGCGCAACCGCGCGCTGTCGGGACTCATCGGGGAGCTCGCGACGCGGAGCGAGGACTTCCGCTCGCTGTGGGCGGCGCACGAGGTCCGGCTCCACTTCGCCGGGACCAAGCACTTCGTGCACCCGGCGGTGGGCGCGCTCGAGCTCAGCTACCACACGGTCGAGCTGCCCAGCGACCCCGGGCACGCGCTGACCATCTACAACGCGGTCCCGGGGTCGCCCAGCGCGGACTCCTTGCGGCTGCTGTCGGCGTGGGCTGCGTCACGAGCCGACGAGCCGACCCGGACGACGTGACGGGACGTCTGGCTGGGCTCGTTCGACGTCGAACTCGGCCGGCTTCCCGGGGGCGTCACCGACCTGACAGCACGGTCGGGATCGATGCTCCGGGGATCGCATCGAGCAGGTCACGCGTGTACTGCTCGCGCGGGTGGTCGAACACGTCGTCCGTCGGGGCGTGCTCGACGACCCTGCCGCCCTGCATCACCACCACGGAGTCCGCGATCTGCCGCACGACCGCCAGGTCGTGAGTGATGAACAGGTACGCCAGCCCGAGCTCGCGCTGGAGCCCGGCCAGCAGCTCCAGCACCTGGGCCTGCACCAGCACGTCCAGGGCGGAGACCGCCTCGTCGAGCACGACGACCTCGGGCTGCAGCGCGAGCGCCCGAGCGATCGCGACGCGCTGGCGCTGGCCGCCCGACAGCTCGTTCGGGAACCGGCGCATCGCCGTCTGGGGCAGGGCCACCATGTCGAGCAGCTCGCGGACCCGGGCCTCGCGGCTGCGCCGGTCGCCGACCCGGTGCAGGCGCAGCGGCTCCTCGAGCGTCCGGTAGATCGAGAACTGCGGGTCGAGCGACCCGTATGGGTTCTGGAACACCGGCTGGATGCGCCGGCGGAACGCCATCTGCCGGCGCCCGGTCAGCGCCCCGACGTCCTGGCCGTCGAACTGCACGGTGCCGGACGTCGGCTCCAGAAGCCCGAGCACCATGTTCGCCGCGGTCGACTTGCCGGAGCCGGACTCGCCGACGAGCGCGAGCGTGCGCCCCCGTGCGAGCGAGAAGCTGACGTCGTCGACCGCGGTGAACTCGCTGGTGCCCGGCCCGTGCCCGCGCAGGCGGAACACCTTGGTCAGGTGCGAGGCCACGACGACCTCGTCCCGGCGCACCTCGGGCTCGGCGGCGTGCTGCGCGAGCTCCTCCTCGCTCGTCCGCCCCGCGGCGTGCGCCACCTGGATGCGGCGGGACGACAGCGACGGGGCCGATGCCACGAGCCGCCGCGTGTACGGGTGCTGCGGGTCGGCCAGGATCTGCCGCGCGGGACCCGACTCGACGACCTGCCCGCGGTGCATCACCACGAGGTGCTCGGCCCGCTCGGCGGCCAGGCCCAGGTCGTGCGTGATGAACAGGACCGCGGTGCCGAGCTCGGACGTGAGCGTCTCGAGGTGGTCGAGGATCTGCCGCTGCACGGTGACATCCAGGGCGGAGGTCGGCTCGTCGGCGATCAGCAGCGTCGGGCGGGCTGCGAGGCCGATGGCGATCAGTGCGCGCTGGCGCATGCCGCCGGAGAACTCGTGTGGGTACTGGTCTGCGCGCCGCGCGGCATCGGGCAGCCCGGCCTCCGCCAGCAGCTCGGCGACCCGGGTGCGGCGCTGGGCGCGCGAGCCGCGGAACCCGTTCGCGCGCAGTGCCTCGTCCACCTGGGTGCCGATCTTCCACACCGGGTTCAGGTTGGACATCGGGTCCTGCGGCACCAGGCCGATCTCGTCGCCGCGCAGCGCCTCCATCTCCCGGCGGCCGAGCCCGACCAGCTCGCGTCCGGCGAACCGGATGCTGCCGCCGGTCACCGTGCCCGTCCCGGGCAGCAGGTCGATGACCGCGTGGGCGGTGGTGGACTTGCCGGAGCCGGACTCGCCGACGATCGCCACGGACTGCCCCGGGTAGACGGTCAGGTCGGCGCCACGGACCGCCTGGACCTGGCCGGCGGCGGTGGTGAACGACACCTCCAGCCCGCGGATCTCGAGCAGCGGGGCGGCGAGGTCGACCGGCGTGCGGGGGGTAGGAGTGCTCATCGCGTGCGTGCCTTCGGGTCGAGGGCGTCGCGCACGACGTCGCCCATCATGATGAAGCCGAGCACCGTCAGGGCGAGGGCCCCGGCGGGGAACAGCAGGATCTCGGGGTCGGTGCGGATCGCGCCCTGCGCCTGCGAGATGTCGCCGCCCCACGACACGGTCGACGGCGGCAGCCCGATGCCGAGGAAGCTCAGCGTGGCCTCGGCGACGATGAACGTGCCGAGCGCGACGGTGGCGTAGACGATGATCGGCGCCGCGGAGTTCGGCAGCACGTGCCGCACCAGGATCGCGGCACGGCCCATGCCGAGGGACCGGGCAGCGGTGACGAACTCGTTGTTCTTCACCGACATCACCGTGCCGCGGGCGATGCGGGCGATCGACGACCAGCCGAACGACGCCAGCACCACGGCCACGGTCAGCGCGGTGCGCTCGGTGGCGACGCTCATGATGACGATCGCGGCCAGCACCAGCGGGATCGCGAAGAAGATGTCGGTCAGCCGGGACAGCAGCGTGTCCGCCCAACCGCCGAGGTAGCCGGCCAGCGCGCCCATCAGGGTGCCGACGGCGACGACGATCGCGGTGGTGAGCACGCCGACGGTCACCGACGCGCGGGCGCCGTGGATCGTGCGCGAGTAGATGTCGCAGCCCTGCCGGTCGAAGCCGAACGGGTGGCCCGCGCGCGGTCCGGCGAGCGCGTCCGCCAGGGCGCAGGTGCGCGGGTCGATCGACGTGAACACGCCGGGGACGACCGCGACGAGCACCACCGCCAGGATCAGCACGCCGGACACCCAGAACAGCGGCCGGCGGCGCATCCCGCGCCACGCCTCCGTCCAGAAGCCTGCGGGCGCGGCCGTGGTGGTGACCGCGTCGACGGCACCGAGGCCGCCCTCGTCGGTCGGCCGGGCGACGTGCTCCTGGCCGGTGCGCGGGGCGGTGCGCGTAGCGGGCGCGGTGCCGGGGGACAGGGGGGCGTCAGGCATAGCGGATCCTCGGGTCCAACGCGGCGTACAGCAGGTCGACCACGAGGTTGGCGACGATGTACACCAGCACGAGCACGGTGGTCAGGGACACGACGGTGGCGTTCTCGCCGCGGGTGATCGCGTCGTAGAGCGTCCCGCCGACCCCGCGGATGTTGAAGATGCCCTCCGTGACGATCGCGCCGCCCATCAGGGCGCCGAGGTCGGCGCCGAGGAACGTGACGACGGGGATGAGGGAGTTGCGCAGCACGTGCCGACCGGTGACCTGGGTACGGGACAGGCCCTTCGCCCGGGCGGTGCGCACGAAATCGTCAGACAGGTTCTCCTGCACCGACGTGCGCGTCAGGCGCAGCACGTAGGCGAACGACGTCGCGGCGAGCACGACCGCGGGCATCAGCAGGCTGACCACGCCGGGGTCGCGGCCCGCGGTGACCGGCAGCCACCCGAGGTTCACGCCGACGACGATCTGCAGCACGAAGCCGATGACGAACGTCGGCACGGCGATCACGAGCAGGCTGAGCACCAGGACGGTCGAGTCGAACACCCCACCCTTGCGCAGGCCGGCGACCAGGCCGAAGCCGATGCCGAACACCGCCTCGATGATCAGGGCCATCACGGCGAGCTGGAACGTCACGGGAAGCGCCTGCGCGATCACCTCGAGGACGTCGCGGCCCGTGAACGTGACGCCGAAGTCCAGAGTGAAGATCCCCTTGAGGTACAGCAGGTACTGGACGAGGAACGGCTCGTCGAGGTTGAACTGAGCCCGGATCTGCTCCTGCACGGCGGGGGCGAGACCGCGCTCGCCGCCGAGCGCCGCGACCGGGTCGCCGGGGCGCAGGAACACCAGGGCGTACAGCAGAAGCGTCGCTCCGAGGAACACGGGGATGACCTGCAGGAGTCTGCGGCCGATGTACCAGCGCATGCCGATGTCACTTCCGTCTCGGGGAGACCAGGTCCGGGCGCGGCGCTCCCGCGCCCGGACCTGGGGGCCGATGCGCACCCGGCCCTGGCAGGCTGTGGTCCGCGCCGGCGGTCGAGAGGGCTCGGGCCCGCGGCGTCGCCGACCGGGGGACGACAGCGCCGCGGGCACCGCCCTCACTCGGTCTTGGTGACCTGGTACAGGATCGGGTCGGAGTCCCAGCCGAACTCGACGTCGTCTACCGTGTCGGCCCAGCCGCCCGTGGCGTTGGAGTACCACAGCGGGATGCCGGGCAGGTTCTCGAACAGGATCGTCTCGGCGTCGGTGTACAGCTGGACGGCCTGCTCCGGGTCCGACGCGCCGTTGGCCTCGGCGAGCGTGGCGTCGAAGTCCGTGCTGGACCACTGGCCGTCGTTCGAGCCCGCGCCCGTACCGTAGATCGGGCCGAGGAAGTTGCTCATGGCCGGGTAGTCGGCCTGCCAGCCGCCGCGGAACAGGCCCGGCACGGTGCCGGAGTCACGGGCGTCCAGGAACTCGTCGAACGTCGGGTACGGGAAGAACTCGCATCCGATCTCGAGCACCGTGCGGATGTTGTTGCACACCGCGTCGACCCACGTCTGGTGGTCGGAGTCCGCGTTCGAGGCGATCTGCAGGGTGTATTCGCCGAGCGGCTCGACGGTCTCGGCCTGGGCCCACAGGTCGGCGGCCAGGTCGGCGTCGTAGTCCAGCACGTCGTTTCCGGGGATGTCCTCGGTCCAGCCGTCGATCACCGGGGAGGTGAAGTCGGTGGCCGGCGTGCGCGAGCCGGCGAAGATCGTCCCGGTGACCTCCGCGCGGTTGATCGCGTGCGAGATCGCCTGGCGGCGCAGCAGGCCGCCCGCGCCCTGGAACTCGGGCAGCCACTCCGGCACGGTCAGGACCTGGATGACCGCGGCGGGCTGGTTGACCGAGCGACCCTCCAGCTCGTCCTCGAACGTCGCGAACGCCGACGACGGGACGTTCTTGATGATGTCCAGCTGCCCACCGAGCAAGTCGTTGTAGGCGGAGTCCTCGTCGGTGTAGGCGATGAGGTCGACGCCGCCGTTCGCCGGCGTGCGCTCGCCCGCGTAGTCCGGGTTCGGGACCAGCGAGATCTGCGAGTCGTGCTCCCAGGACTCGAGCATGTACGGGCCGTTGCCGACCGGGGCCTCGCCGAACGCCTCGGGGTCGTCGTAGAACGACTCGGGCAGCGGGAAGAACGCCGCGTAGCCCAGGCGGATCGGGAAGTCGGACTCGGGCTGGTTGAGGTTGACGACCAGCGTGCTGTCGTCCTCGACGACCAGGCCGCCCTCCTCGATCAGCGAGGTGTTCGCGTCGTACGAGAAGCCCTGGATCGGCTCGAAGAAGTACGAGAGGTTCTGGGCGTTGTCGAGCTGCGCGGCCCAGTCCCAGGCGTTCGCGAAGCTCTCCGCGGTGACCGGGGTGCCGTCGGTGAACGTCCAACCGTCGGCGATGGTGATGGTCCAGGCCTGGTTGTCCTCGGACTCGATCGACTCGGCGACCTCGTTGTGCACCCCGCCCTCGGCGTCGTAGTACACGAGGCCGGCGAAGATGTTCTGCACCGTGGCCGAGCCGTTGGTCTCGTTGGTCATCGTGGGGATGAGCGGGTTCTGCGGCTCACCGTTGCTGACGGTGACGATGCCGCCGCTCGAGCCGCTGCTGCTGCCGTCCTGGGCGCCCTCGTCCGAGCCGGACGTGCAGGCGGTCAGGGCGAGGGCGCCGGCCAGGCCGAGGGCCGTGAGCGCGGCGAAGCGTCTGGTTCTCATGTGTTCCTCCGATGCGAGGCGGCGAGGGGGTGTGCCGCCGTCGGATGACGGCCGCCGGCTTGCCGGGGACGCGTCACGAATCGCGATGTGGACCCGGGGAGGCTATGTCCGATCCCGAGGGCAGAACGTCGATTCTGCAGCACGGAGTGCGTTCGTTATGCATCCGGGACCGTGGTTTTACGTCCCTGACACAGAACTGCGCGGAACGATACTGGGCGTTCTTGTTCGCGGCGGCGCGCGGCTCGTGCCGCGCAAATACCTCATCGCTGCGCCGATGACAAGGGGTCGGTTTGTCCCTCCGTCACCGCTCGCAACGGGGGGTAGCCTCGAGTGTTCACCGTGCTCGGCACCCGAGGAGAATGCTGACCTTGCCCACCCCGAAAATGCGCCGGCCGCGTGGAGCGGCGACTCGGCTGCGCATTCTCGACGCCGCGGACCTGCTGTTCTACCAGCGGGGGATCCGCAACGTCAGCGTCGAGGACATCATCGAGAGCGCCGACACGACGCGCATGACGATGTACCGGCATTTCCAGTCGAAGGACGAGCTGGCGCTCGCGTATCTGGAGCGGCGTGCCGACGCGGAGCGCCGCACCGTCGAGGCCCTGCTGCACGGGGGAGCGGCGCGAGGCGCCGACGTCCTCGAGCTGCTGGCCGACGCCATCGGCCTGGAGACGGCGGCCGGTTCGTTCCAGGGCTGCCCGTTCCTGAACGCGGCAGGGGAGTTCCGGGAGCCCGGGCACCCGGTGCGCGTCATCGTCGAGAAGCATCGTGCGTGGTACCGCGGCATCGTCGAGCGGTTCCTCGACGCCGCCGAGGTCGACGACCCGGCCGGGACGGCCGATCGGTTCGTCATGCTGCGCGATGGGGCGATGGTCCGTGGGTACTTCGGTGACGGCACCGGCCAGATCGAGGCGCTCGAGCGTGGCGTGCGAGCCCTCCTCTCGGACGAGGTGTCGCCGGCCGCGTGACGTACCGGGATCGGTCGGGGCTGAGCGCGGCGGCGCCCCGGTCCTCAACGGAGGACCGGGGCATCGGTGAGCGCCGCGCGTCAGCTCGTCGAAGCGAGCCGCTGTCGGCTCAGGGCCCACACCGCGAGCGCGAGCAGTGTCAGTCCGCACCCGGCGACGACGATCGCGTTCCACCCTCCGGCGCTCCACAGGCTCCCGGCGAGGCCGGACCCGACGGCTCCGCCGAGGAAGTTGCTCACGACGATCGCGGTGTTCAACCGGCTGCGGGAGTGCCCGGGGAGCGAGAGCAGCCGCGTCTGCGCGAGGACCAGGTTGCCCTGCGCGGCGACGTCGAGAACGACGATCACGGCGAGCAGGGCGGGGATCGAGGCCTGGGACGCCCACGCAGCCACGAGGGAGGTGAAGAGCAGGAGCAGGGCGGCACCGGTGGCGGGCACGGACCATCCCCGGTCCGTCAGGGCACCCGCCCGCCGGGCTGCGAGCGCCCCGGCGAGGCCGGCGATGCCGACGAGGCCGATCTGGGTGACGGAGAAGTGGAAGGGGTCGGCGGTGAGCAGGTAGGTCAGCGCGGTCCAGAACATCGAGAACACAGCGAACCCGGAGGCGGAGATCACCAGCGTGGGGGCGACGGCGCGGTACCGGGTCACGGTGGTCAGGACCGACCCGAGGAGGCGGAGGTACGGCACCCGCTCGCGCTCGTCGAGCTCGGGGATCAGGGAGCGCAGCACGAACGCCAGGGCGATGATCGCCACCGCGGCGCCGGCGAAGATCGCCCGCCAGCCCCACAGGTCGGCGACCACTCCGCTCACCGTGCGGGACAGCAGGATGCCGATGAGCGCCCCCGAGGCCACGGTCCCCACCACCTTCCCGCGCTGCTCGGGGGCGGCGAGCTCGCTCGCGAGCGGGGTGAGCAGCTGGGCCGAGACAGTGGTGAGACCGAGAGCCGCCAGCGCTGCGAGGAGCACGCTGAACGTGGGAGCAGCCGCGGCGCCGATCAGACCCGCGGCGGACACGCCGAGGAGCGCCGGGATGAGACGTCGCCGGTCCAGGACGTCGCCGAGCGGGACGATCAGGAAGATGCCGAGCGCGTACCCGATCTGGGTGACGGTCACGAGAACGGCCGCGGACGCAGCGGGAACGCCGAGCGAGGAGGCGATGACCTCGATGAGGGGCTGTGCCAGGTACAGGCTGCCGACGGCCGTGCCCGCGGCGACGGCGAAGGTGACGGTCCGTCCGCGGGTCATCGCCCGCGCGGTCTCGGTGGTCATCGTGCTCCTCGTTGCCGTTGCCGGACTCAGCTCTCGCTGACGTCGACGTCGAAGGTCGTGGGGTCGACCTCGTCGGGGTCGGGGCCTCCGCGCCTGCCGGTGTCCAAGGCGTCGAGACGGCTCAGCTCGGCGCCGGTCAGCTCGAAGTCGAGGACGTCGAGGTTCTCGGCGATGCGTGCCGGGTTCGTCGACTTCGGGATCGCTGAGCGGCCCTGCTGGAGGTGCCAGCGCAGCATGACCTGGGCGGGGCTCTTGCCGTGCGCCGCGGCGATCGCGGCGATGGTCGGGTCCTGCAGGGCGCTGGTGCGGTTCTCCCCCCACCCCGGGTAGAACGTGATGCCGCCGATCGGGGACCACGCCTGGGTGAGGATGCCGTGCGCGGCGTCCGCGGCCTGGACGGCGGGCTGCGTGAAGTACGGGTGCAGCTCGACCTGGTTGACCGCGGGGACGACCTCGGTGCGCGCCAGCAGCGCGTCGAGGTGGTGCGGCATGAAGTTGCTGACCCCGATGGCCCGCACCTGGCCGTCGGAGAGCAGCTGCTCCAGGGCGCGGTACGCCTCGACGGTGCGGTCGAAGTGCTGGGGCATCGGCTGGTGCAGGATCAGCAGGTCGATCTGGTCGACCCCGAGCTTGCGAGCGCTCTTGTCGAACGCGTGGCGGGTGGCGTCGAGCCCGTAGTCGCTCACCCAGACCTTGGTCTCGAGGAACACCTCGGAGCGGTCGAGGCCGGAGCGGCGCACGCCCTCGCCGACCTCGCGCTCGTTGCCGTAGCCGGCCGCCGTGTCGATGTGCCGGTAGCCGGCGGTCAGGGCGGTCGCGACTGCGGCAGCAGTGTCCTCGGGGGCGCTCTGGAAGACGCCGAGCCCGAGGGCGGGCATCGTGACGCCGTTGTTGAGGGTGAGCTGGGGAACCTGCCGGGTCATGGGCGGTCCTTCCGTGGGTGTGGTGGGTGCGGGTGGTCGGCGGTTCGGCTCAGGTGTCGAACCGGTGGGTGCCGAGCCAGGCGACCGAGGCGGGGTCGTGGTGGTCGAACGCGGAGCTGGCACCGGTGTCCAGGGTGGCGATGCGCGCCATCTGCTCGTCCGTGAGGGTGAAGTCGAGGACGTCGAGGTTCTCGCGCATGCGCTCGGGCCGCGCGGACTTCGGGATGACCACGATGTCGCGCTGCAGCAGCCAGCGCAGGACGGTCTGGGCGACGCTCTTGCCGTGCTGGGCGGCGATCTCCGTCAGGACCGGGTGGTCGAACAGGTCCGTGCGTCCCTGGCCGAGCGGCCCCCAGCTCTCGTGCTGCACGCCGCGCTCGCGCATGATCGCGTGGTCGGCGGTGCGCTGGAAGAACGGGTGAGTCTCGATCTGGTCGACCGCGGGGACGACCTCGTTGTGCTCGATGAGGTCGACGAGCCGGTCGGGGTAGAAGTTGGAGACGCCGATGGCGTGGACCAGGCCGTCGGCGTTCAGCTGCTCCATCGCGCGCCAGGACCCGTAGACGTCGCCGTAGGGCTGGTGGATGAGGAACAGGTCCAGGTGGTCCAGGCCGAGGCGGTCCAGAGACCGGTGGAACCCGGCCTTCGCGGCGGTCTCGCCGGCGTCCTGGACCCAGAGCTTGGTGGTGATGAAGAGGTCCTCGCGGGCGATGCCGCTCGCGGCGATGGCACGGCCGACGGCGGCCTCGTTCTCGTAGGCGGCGGCGGTGTCGATGTGCCGGTACCCGGCCTCGAGGGCGTCGCTGACGACGCGCTCGGCGTCGTCGCCGGCGACCTGGTAGACGCCGAACCCGATGGTCGGCATCTGAACGCCGTTGTTCAGCGTGACGGTGGGGATGTGCGGGCTCATGCCTGCGTCCTTCCTTGCGAGGTCCGCGCAGCGGGATCCGGGAGCGCGAGGGATCGACCGACCGACCAGGTGGTCGTCGGCACGGATGGGAGGTGGTCCGGCTCAGAGCTGCCGGGCTTCGTCCTGGTTCTCGCCGGCCTGCGCGTGGGCGGGGGCAGCGGTCCAGCTCGCGAGCAGCTGCATAGCCTCGGCGGTCCGGGAGGCCGGCTCGACGACGTACACGAGCATGACCAGACCGGGGTACGCCGGCATCTCGAACGTCTCGTACTCGAACTCGACGTCACCCACGGACGGGTGGTGGTACCGCTTGGTCCCCCGGCGGTACTGCACGACGTCCTGCTCGGCCCACAGCGACCGGAACAGGTCGCTCTGGGTGGACAGCTCGCCGACCAGGCGCACCAGGCCCGGCTCGTGGGGGGTCTTCCCGGCGCTGGCTCGCAGGATCGCGACGTTGTTGCGCGCCGCGAGGTCGTAGTCCCGGTAGAAGTCGCGGGCCCTCGGGTCGAGGAACTGGAACCGCGAGGCGTTGAACGGACGGTCCCCCGCCTGGTCGGCGAACGGGTACAAGGCCCACCCCAGCGTGTTGCCCGCCAGGAAGTCCATGCGGCCGTTCTGCACGAACGCCGGCGCGGTCATCGAGTCGAGCACGGCCTGCAGGCCGGCGGGGACACGCGTGGGCATGGTGCGCCCGGCGTGCGGTGCGCGACGCCCCTTCGCCCGGGCGAGGTTGCGCAGGTGCTCCTGCTCGACGTCGTCCAGCCGCAGGGCACGCGCGATCGCGTCGAGGACCTCGTCCGACACGTTCTGCACCCGGCCGCGCTCGAACCGGGTGTAGTAGTCGATGCTGACGCCCGCGAGGAAGGCGACCTCCTCGCGTCGCAGCCCGGGCACCCGGCGCGCGCCGGCGAACGGCTCGACGCCGACGTCCTGCGGCGTGAGCCGGGCGCGGCGCGAGACCAGGAAGTCGCGCAGCTCGGTGTTGCTGTTCACGTCGTCGAACGTACGCCGCTCCCACCGGGCCCGCCCGGCCCTGTTCAGCCTGGGGTCTGTCAGACCCCAGGCTGTCCCTGCCACGGCTGGACGTCCCTCTGCCGCCGCACGCGGGACACCGCTTCACTGCTGGACGGTCCGATCCGCCGCACCTGACGAGGCAACCATGACCCGCACCGCGCCCTCCGCTCGCCCCGAGCTCTCCACGTCGCGCCGGACCGTGCGCGTCCAAGCCAGCGCCGGCTCGCCTACCGCGCCGCGGGACGAACCCGACACGCGGCGCGTGACCGCGCTGGTCGTCGGCGCGTCGCTGTCCGGCCTGATGTCCGCCCTGGCGCTGTCGCGCGCCGGGATCGACGTGACGGTGCTCGAACGCTCCGGCGCAGACCGGCCGTCGGGGGCAGCGCTCGGGGTGGACGCACGCGACCTCGCGCCGGTGATCGGGTCTGACGCGACCCGCCGAGTCGTCGCCCGGCTGGGCGCGAGTGCCGGATCCGGCGTGGTCCCCGCGACGTGGGCGGCGCTCCACGCCGGGCTCCGGGACGTCGCCCTCGCCGACCCCGGCGTCGACCTCCGGCACGACACCCGGGTGACCTCCGCCGGGCAGGACGACGCTCACGTCTGGGCACGCACCGCGGACGGTGCCGAGCTAGCCGCGCAGGTCCTCGTGGGCGCCGACGGATACCGCAGCCTCGTGCGGCGCCGGATGTTCCCCGAGCACCCCGAGGCCGCGTTCGCCGGCTACGCCCTGTGGCTCGGGATCGCCCTCGAGCGCGAGCTCCCGGGCGTCGAGTGGCCCACGCGGTTCGACATCGTCTCCGCGAGCGGCTACCACCTCCTGGGGTACCCCCTGGCCGGGGACGACGGCTCGACCCGGCCTGGACACCGGCGGATGGGATGGGCGTGGTACGACGCGAGCCGCAACGACGTCCTGCACCGCGCCGGCGTCGTCCAGGGCGGCCGTGCGCGGGGCTCTCTGACCGGCGCGCAGATTCCCGAGGGCACGTACCGAGCGCTCATCCGGGAGGCCGGACGGACCTGGCCCGCCCCCTGGCGGGACGCGGTCGTGCGGACGCTCGAGCGCCGCGCCGCGGTCTGCATCCCGATCACCGAGTACCTCCCCGAGCGCCTGGTCACCGGCCGCACCGCTCTTGTCGGCGATGCCGCGCACGTGCCCACCCCGATGACCGGCATGGGCTTCGCCGCGTCGCTGGCCGACGCCGACGCACTGGCGGCGGTCCTGCGGGGCACGCGTCCGGGCGACGTCACGCGAGCGCTGCTCGCGTACCAGGACCGTCGCCTCGGACCAGCGCGTCGGCTGGTGCTCGACGGGCAGCAGTTCAGCCGGTCCTTCGCCGCAGGGTGACCAGGAGCCGTACGGCGTCTCGCGTCGCGGTCGTCAGGCGTGGGGGGACGTAGCCGGTCCCCCCACGAGGCGTGCACCGCCGGAGGGCGCGTGCCTACCGTCGACGCGGCGGGCACCGAGATCCGTCGTCACTTTCTCTGCCGCGAGGAGCAGCACCATGCGTCTGGTCGTCGAGCGCCCCCGTGGCGACGTCCGTGCCCACCGGCCCTCCGGCGGCAGGCTCGCCGTGGGCATCGTGGTGGGTGCGCTCACGGGGGCGCTGGCCGCAGGATGCACCGCGAGCACGACCTCGGAGGGCACACCCGGCGCGGCGTCTCCCGGCACGCCCTCGGCGAGCGCAGGCACGAGCCGGCCGACCGGGTCCGCCACCACGACACCGCCCGCGTCGGAGCCGGCCGCCCCCGGGGACGACGTCGTCGGTGCGGTCGTCCGGTTGACGTCGCAGGACACGCACGTCGACGTCACCATCGACCAGGACAGCCCCGCGGTCCGGGACTTCCTGTCGATGCTGCCCGTCACCGTCGACGTCGAGGAGTTCGCCGGGCGGGAGAAGATCGCCACGCTGCCGCGCGCGCTCGAGTACGCGGGCACTCCGGGCTCGGACCCCGAGGACGGGGACCTGATCTACTTCATCCCGTGGGGGAATCTCGGGTTCTACTACGACACCTCCGGCATCGGCTACTCCGACCAGACGCTGCACCTCGGCGTCTACGACGCCACGATCGAGCAGCTGGAAGCCCTGGAGGGCACCGGTGTCACGGTCGAGCGGCTCCCGTGATCCGGGGGACGAGATGACCGGCAGCCCGTCGGTGCCTGCAGACCCGGTGCGTCTCCGGATCCGCTCTGGTGACGCGACGATCGGTGCGACGCTGCTCGACAACGCAGCGACCCGCTCGCTCGTCCCCCAGCTCCCGCTGTCCGTGCGCTTCTCGGACTACGGCGGGCAGGAGAAGACCGCGCCGCTCCCCGGCCCGCTCAGCACGGCGGGCATGCCGGGAGGTGACTCCGCGCGTCCGCTGGACCTCGGGTACTACGCCCCCGGGGAGGTCCTGGTCCTGTACTACGCGGACGTCGGGTACTTCCGCGGCATCGCCCGGCTGGGACGCCTCGAGACCACCGTCGAGGCGGTCATGGCCGTGCCGGACGGGACGGACGTGGTCATCGAGCTCGCCGACCCGCCACGACGTGTGCAGCTGGAGGACGGCGAGGACACACCGGCGCGGTCGTAGCCCCACGTGGTGCCGGCGAACCCGGGCGAGGGGGTACCGGGCGGACCCTGGTACGCCCGTTCCGACGAACCTAGGGTCGCGAGCATGAACGCACGTGACGAGCTCCGCGACTTCCTGATGAGCCGACGCGCGCGCACGACGCCCGAGCAGGTTGGCCTCCCGACCTCCGGCAACAGGCGCGTCCCCGGTCTGCGTCGCGACGAGGTCGCGTCCCTGGCCGGCCTGTCCAGCGACTACTACGCGCGCTTGGAGACGGGGCGGGTCGCCAACCCGTCCGACGCGGTCCTCGGGGCCGTGTCCCGTGTCCTCGAGCTGGACGAGGCCGAGCACACGCACCTGCTCGACCTGGTCGCCGCCCGCGCACGACGCTCCCCGCGGCCCGCCGCGACCCGTCCCGGAGGCCCCGCCCCGCGTCCCTCCCTGCAGTGGATGGTCGACGCGATGACCGACGCCGGCGCGTTCGCCGTCAGTCCGTCACTCGACGTCGTCGCGATGAACGCCCTCGCCCGAGGCCTGTACGCCCCGATGCTCGACGGCGCGGGCGGCGCCCGGCCGAACTTCGCGCGGTTCGCGTTCCTGGACGACGCCTCGCGCGACCTCTACCCGGACTGGGCCGGTGCCGCTCGTACCGCGGTGGCGCAGCTGCGCATGTCGGCCGGGGCCTACCCGCGCAGCCGGAAGCTCGCGGGACTGGTCGGCGAGCTCGCGACCCGGTCCGAGGAGTTCCGGGAGATGTGGGCGACCCACGACGTCCGCCTGCACCACGCCGGGACGAAGTACTTCCAGCACCCGGCGGTCGGCGCCATCGAGCTGAGCTACCACACGCTGGACATCGCGAGCGACCCGGGCCATCGGCTGACGATCTACAACGCCGTCCCGGGTACGCCGTCGGCCGACGCGCTGCGCCTCGTCGCCGCGTGGGCGGCGACCCGCGTCGACGGGCAGGAGACGACGGGCCGCCGGCCGGCGCCTGCCCGGGACTCCTGATCGATCCGCCCGGGAGCGCACGGACAGTGCGCTCCCGGGCCGAGCTCACGCGAGGACGTCGAGTCCCGACGAGGACAGCACGACCGGGGCCGGCACCGGGGCCGGCGCGGGTCGAGGTGCAGCGGTGGGAGCAGCCGCGCTGATGACACCAGAGCCCACGGGACCGATCGAGCAGGACATGGATCCACCTCCTGAGGCGGGCCCGGCGGTTCCGGGCCTCGTCCGGCTGTTCGGCGGCGCGGCGACGTCGCTGAGCCGTCGTGGGAGGACCTGACAGGTCTCCCCAGGGTGGGGCGGCGGCGCGCTCCCCGAGGACCCCGTGATGCGGTCTGCCGCGCGGTCACCGGTAGAGCGATACACGGCCGACCGGGGCACGGACGCCTGCCCGTGCCCCGGCCGATTGTTTCGTCAGTCGCGCAGGAGCTCGTCTTCCTGACTCGGGTCGACCGCGAGGCCGCGCAGGTTGCGGCGGTCCGTGACGTCCGCGCCCGGAGGGGTGCCGCCGAGCTCGACCGTGATGGCGTCCACGCTGCGGATCAGTGCGGCGGAGGCCGCCTCGTCGGTGATGCGCCGCTCGACGACCGTGCGGAAGCGCTCCAGGTGGACCAGCGCGGTCCGGTCGTCGCCTCTGGCCTCGGCGGCGCGGACGCGGAACAGGATGTTCCGCAGCTGCACGACGTCCCGGCCCTGGACGACCTGGGTCTCCTCGAAGTGGCGCAGGAGGATGTCCAGGTCGCGGAGCGAGGTCTTGACGTAGAACCGGAACGTCTCCGACGTGACGTTGCCCGCCGGGTCGGTCGCGGTGACGACCAGCGTGTGCTGGCCCAGCGCGAGCCTCCACAGCTCGAGCGGGACGGACAGGTCGATTGGCTCGCCGTCGAGGGTCGACGCAACGGTGGCGGTCGGGTCGTCGATCGTGAAGCCGAAGTCGATCGTCCCGCCGACGCCGTACAGGCCGCCGTCGGTGAGGCCGGGCAGCTCGAACGTCGGAGCGGTGGTGTCCTCCGGCTCGACCGTGAACGTCGCCCGCAGGGGCAGGTCCTCGGACGACCTGCCCACGAGCACCGTGTATTGACCGGGCGCGATCTTCCAGCTGTCGCTGGCCTCGTCGAAGTACCCGAGCGGGTGCGTCGAGGCGGTCGGGTCGATCTGGACGTCCACCTCGGTCGCCGAGCCCGCTTCGGTGCTCACTCGTGCGTACCCCACCAGCCGGTTCGGCTCGCCGGTCGAGTCCGGGAGGTCGAGGTAGACCTGCGCGGCCTCGTCGCCGTCCCGCGTGCCGGTGTTGGCGACCGTGAACCCGACGTCGATCGGTGAGGTCCGTCCTGCTGGGGCGTTGACCTCGAGGTCGCTGTAGTCGAACGACGAGTAGGACAGGCCGTAGCCGAACGGGAAGAGCGTGTCGACGCCTGCCGTCTGGTAGCCCTTGTAGCCGACGGCGACGCCCTCGGTGTAGTCCACGTTCACGTCGCCCGCGCCGGCGTACGGGGCCACGACTCCTGGGGCGAGTGCGTCCTCGCTCGCGGGATAGCTGAGCGTGAGCTTGCCGGACGGGTTCACGTCACCCCACAGGACCCGGGCGAGCGCCCGACCTTGCTGCTGACCGCCGAAGTACGTCTGCACGACGGCCTCGACGTCGTCGAGCCACGGCATGGTGACCGCGCCGGCCGAGGAGAGCACCACGATGGTGTTGGGGTTGGCCGCGGCGACGGCTTCGATGAGCTGGTCGCCGCTCTGCGGCAGCTTCAGCGACACGCGGTCGTGCGCCTCGCCCTCGATCGTGTTGGCGTACACGATGGCCACGTCGCTGCTGGCTGCGGCGTCGACGGCCCTCTGCATCTCCGGTGACTGCGCGTCCGGGGGTGTCTTCCACTGCAGCAGCACCGTGCCGTCGTTGAGGATCTCGAACGGGGCGTTGCCGTTGAACGTGACCCGGATCTGGTGCGCCTCACCCTCGACCCAGCTCAGGTCGGGCGTCGTGGCGACGGGAAGCGTTCCGGGCGCGCCGTCCATGACCAGGACCTGCTGGCCGTCGAGCTCGAGCGTGGCGTCACCGAGCCCGGTCAGCGACAGCTGGTACGTCCCCGTCGCCGGCGGCGTGATCCAGCCCTCGTAGACGGCGGAGCCCGGGCACGTCGGACAGCTGACCGGCGGCGGCGCGACCTGCGACGGTCCCGGGGTGTCGAGCGTGGAGAGGATGCCGACGTCGTAGTTGACCTGCGGCGCGATGCGCTGCTCGTCAGGCGCTCCCTGGAAGTCCTGGGCCCGCCAGAACTGCGCGTCCAGGCCGGTGCCCTGACGGTTGGTGGGAGAGAGCACCGACGACGGCACGGCCGTCATGTCCCGGGCCTCGAGCATGTTCGCGCCGTTGGCCTGGTCGTTGCCCGCCACCCACTCGACGGTTGCGCCGGCGTCGGTCGCCCGTGCCGTGATGCCGTCGAGCGTGGTCGTCTCCTCGGTCGCGAGGACGAACGGCGTGCCGCCACCGATGGCGATGTGGTCGGCGTCGGCGCCGATCACTGCGATTTCCTGGGCGTCGTCTGCGAGGGGGAGGGCGCCGTCGTTCTTGAGCAGCGTGATCGCCTGCTCCTGCACCTCCTGGGCGATCCTGCTGCCCTCGGCGACGTCGATGGTGCCGGGCTCGATGGGGTTCTCGAAGAGGCCGAGCCGGAACATCGTAAAGAGGATGCGGTAGCACGACTCGTCGAGCCGCGACTCCGGGACGCTCCCGTTCTGAACCGCCTCGAGCAGGTGCTCCGAGTAGGCGTCCTTGTCCCCGGTCTCGATGTCGACGCCACCGTTGAGCGAGCCCAGGGTCGTGTGCGCTGCGCCGTAGTCGGTCCCGACGAAGCCGGTGAACCCGAAGGTGTCGAGGTACCCGCGCAGCGTGTGCGGGTTCTCGCACGCGTACTCGCCGTTGACCTTATTGAACGCACACATGACGCTGCCGGCGTCGGCATCCTTGATGGCGGCCTCGTAGGGCAGCGCGTGCACCTCACGAAGCGCCCGCTCGGTGACGATGTTGTTGCCGCCGTTGCTGCGGTTCGTCTCCTGGTTGTAGGCGAGGTAGTGCTTCAGTGTGGCCATCACACCGTTTTCCTGGAGAACGGTCGTGAAGTCGGTCAGGTAGTCGGCGGTCATGATCGGGTCTTCGCTGGGGCTCTCGTTGGTGCGACCCCAGTACGGGTTGCGCAGCATGTCACCGACGGGGCTGAGCAGGACGTTGGCGTCGCTGGCGAGGGTCTCGGCGGCCACCTGCTCCGCGTAGCGCCTCGTGGTCTCCCGTGACCACGTGGCGCCGAGCGCCTGCGCCGAGGGCAGCGCGGTGGCACGCTCGCCCGTGTTGAGCGTCTGCCAGCCGTGCGCGTGGATGCCCGACGCCGAGTCCTGCATCGCGAGCTCGGGGATCCCGAGGCGGGGGATCGGGGCGTTGTAGAACGCGTACGTCCCGAACTCCTGGTTGCCGCTCATGAGGTCGACCTTCTCCTCGAGGGTCATCTCGGCGAGGAGCAGCGTCGCGCGCTGGTCGGGCGACAGGGAGGTGTCCATCCACGGCCACGGCTCGTCGGCCGTCGCAGGCGGCCCGACAGCGAACGCGCTCGTCAGGATGAGAGCCGCGGCGGCGATGATGCCGGCTGCTCGCCTTCGTGCTGACGTCGTCTGCATCGTGTGGCTCCTTCGCCATCACCGTGCGCCTTCAAGGCCGACCGGCATGGGCCCGCGCGAACCCACGGCGGCCGTCCGGCCGCCGTGCGAACGGTGCGTTCCACCCGGGGTGCGGCGGTGATCACGGGCGTGTGCTGCTCGGACGTCGGTGCCGTGATCCCGCGACGACTGGAGTGCAGCATGCCTCCGTGTGGCTCTGCGGGTCCACCGTGTCTGCTTCGGCGAACTCCCCTGTGTAGACGGAGCCCTCTACGCCGAAGGCTTCCGACAACGTCCGATTGGATCACGGATGGTGGGCCGGCGGTACCCCTGCGTCGTCCCTCCGGTCGTCCTCCAGCCGGCGCCGCGCCAGCGGTTCGGTGACGTCGGCGACACCGCTGCGCGAGCACGGCGACCTCTCCGAGCGCCGGAGGCCGCGGTCGGGACGCGACAGGTCGCCCTCGCTGGGAGATGGGGGGACCGGTCCGGTCCTCCCGCCGGACCGAGACGTCCGCATAGCGTCGATTCGCTGGTGACCCCCCGAGCACGAAAGGTCACACCATGACATTCCCCAGATACATCGCGCTTCCGATACTGGCCGCCGGCGTCCTGCTCGCCGTCACCGGCTGCTCGCAGTCCGCCCCTGCGCAGGACGTCGACCCGATCGTCGGCGAGTGGACGATGACCACGCTCGAGACTGCCGCCGGCGAGGACTGGGAGACGGTGCCGTACTCCGGGCAGGTGGTCTTCACCGACTCCGGCACGATGGCGGTGCAGGCGATGAACCCCGACACCGACGCGCCCGACACCCCGCTGACGGTCAGCGGGTACGAGGCCTACTACGGGCCGGTGACGCTCGATCCCGAGGCCGGGACGTTCGAGGTGGAGATCGAGTCCGCAGCCGCTCGCGACATCATCGGCGAGACGTTCACCCGCAACTACGAGGTCACGGACGACACTCTCGTCCTGACACCGACCGACGAGGCCGAGGGCTGGCGCGTCACGTACGAGCGCGCCGGCTGACGCGGTCCACGGACACGGGCACGAGCCCGCTGCGCGACTCGCGCAGCGGGCTCGCCTGTCCTCCGCTGCGGGAGCAGGCGGCTCCCCGCGCCGCCGGGTGCGGCGCCGGTGTCACCTCGCGCTGAACGCGGTGCGCCGGCCGGCGACGCTCAGCACCAGCGCCACCGCGCCCAGCACGGCCATGAAGAGGGCGAGGACCACGCTGTCGAGATGCTCCAGCAGGACCGCGCCCGTCGTGCCGGCCGCGAAGATCGCGAGGTTGAACGCCACCGGCAGGAACGCGTTCGCGACATCGGCGTGCTCACGACCCGCACGCGTCAGGGCCGCCTGGAGCTGGGCGGCCGCGCCGCCGAAGGTCAGGCCCCAGAGCACCGACGCCGTCAGGACAGCCGGCCGTGAGCCCTGCCCGAGGGCGAGCACGACACCTGCGACGACGAACAGCGCGATGCTGAGGTGCAGCAGGAGCCGGGGATGGCGGTCCAGGAGCACGCCGGTCAGCCCTACACCGCCGATCGAGGCGATCCCGTAGACGAGCAGCACGAGATCGGGGCGCAGCCCGGTGCCGCCGTCACGGAGGAACGGGGCGATGTAGGTGTAGATCGTGTTGTGCGCCAGCATCCACACGAAGATCACCGCCAGCACCACCGGGACGCCGGCCATCGTGAACACCCGGGCGAGCGGGGCACGCGCCGTGTCCGCGTGCTGACCGGGGACGTCGGGGACGCACGCGGCGATGAGCACCAGGGAGAGCAGCGCCAGGACGCTGAGGCCGCCGAACGACCACCGCCAGTCGAAGGTCGTGCCCAGCCAGGTACCCAGCGGCGTGCCGAGCGCGAAGCCCAGGGGAGCCCCGATGGACACGATCGACAGCGCGAGCCCGCGGCGCTGCGGCGGGCTGATGCGCATCCCGTACATGGCGAGCATCCCCCAGATGATCCCGCAGAACGCGCCGGCGACGAACCGGGAGACCAGCGAGAGGGCGACGCTGCTGGAGATCGCGGTGACCGTGTTGGCGACCGTCAGGAAGGCGATGGACGTCAGGATCAGCGGCTTGCGCCGTACGCCGCGCGTGCGGCTGATCACGGGCACCGTCACCAGGACCGTGCCCAGCGCCCAGACGCTGATGAACTGCCCGACCACCCCCTCGCCGGTGCCGAGCCCGCCGGCGATCACCGGTAGCAGTCCGGCCGGCATCGTCTCGGCGCTCACCAGGACGAAGCCCATGAACGCGAGGAGGACGAGCGGCCCCCACGGCATCGAGGCCGGCGGGGACGCGGACGGGGGAGGCGAGGCGACGCGGAGCGAGCCGCTCGTCGGTGCGGGGGAAGGGCGTGCGTGATCCATGGGCTCTTTCGGGTCGTGGGGGCCTGCGGCCGCTGCGGTGGCCGTCGGCAGAAGGCGCGGCCCGGGCTGCTGCCGGCGGATCGGCTCCCGGGAACGTGCTCCGTTCTACGTGCCCCGGACCGTCGGTGCCAGGCCTTGACGCACCCCCCGATCGCCGCGCCCCGGCTGGATCGACCGCGCCGACGCCGGCCGGCTCCCCGCACCGCTTGGCGCCTCGGCGTCCGGTACGGCCGGCCGGAGAGGGGGTCCTGCGCGACCCTCCCTTGAACGCGGCCCTGGCTGGCTCCCGGCCCGCGGTCGAGGCTTGTCGGGAAGGACGAGTGGTGGCCGCGGGCGGTGCCGACGTCCGGGAGATCCAGGTGGGCCAGCTCGTGGCGCACCGCCGCATGGACTCCGGCGGCGTACGCGGCCGCCTGGTCCCCGACCTGACCCCTGATCCCGACCGAATCCGCGCAGGAGAGACCATGACGAGTTGGACCGACCAGCAGCTGCGGACGTTCGGCGACGCTGGTGAGATCCGGCTGGCCACCGAGCGCCCCGACGGCACTGAGCGGCGCGCCGTCCCGATCTGGGTGGTACGTGCCGGGGAGGGCGTGTTCGTCCGCTCCTACAACGGCTCTGACGGCAGCTGGTACCGCCAGGTCGTGCGGCACCCGAGAGCTCGGATCACCGCCGCCGGGATGAGCGCCCGGGTCGAGCTCGAGGCGGTCAGCGGCCCGACCCCGGAGGTGGACGCCGCCTACGCCGCGAAGTACGGCCACAGCGGCTACGGCGCGGCGATGATCCGCCCCGCCGCGGCCGCCACCACCCTGCGTCTGCGCCCGGCCGACGCGTGATCGACCGGCTTCGTTTCTTGTGGGAAGGAGGCGGCGCGGTGCGCGCACTCACCGAACGACCCAGCTACCTGGTGCAGGCGTTCTCGGGCTGGGTCGCGTTCCACGATCCCGCGCCGGGGTCTGCGCACCGGGGGGTGCGACAGGGCCTGGAGTCCGCCGAGCACCCCTCGTACAACCGAAGCATCCCGTTTCACACATCTTGAGGAGCAGCACACCATGCCGCTGACCCCTGACGGCTACACGTTCGAGCTCGCCGAGGGCGTGACCCGCCGCCGGGTGCGCTACCGGAACCGCTACGGCATCGAGATCGCCGCCGACCTGTACCTCGCCGCCGACCTCGACGAGTCCGCCCCGCACGCCGCACTCGTGATCGGCCCTCCCTATGGCGGCGTCAAGGAGCAGGGCCCCGGCGTGTACGCCAACCAGCTGGCGCGCCGCGGGTTCGTCGCCCTCGCGTTCGACCCCTCGTACAACGGCGAGAGTGCCGGCGAGCCGCGGCACGTGTCCTCCCCGGACGTGTTCGCCGAGGATTTCTCCGCCGGCGTCGACTTCCTCGGCACCCTGCCGTTCGTCGACCGACGGCGCATCGGCGCGATCGGCATCTGCGGCAGCGGGGGATTCGCCCTGAACGCTGCGCAGGTCGACACCCGGATTGCGGCGGTGGCCACCTCGGCGATGTACGACATCAGCGGCGTGCAGCGTGACGGCTGGTTCTACCAGCAGGGCGACGAGGACCGTCGCGGGATGCTCGACGGCCTGGCCCAGCAGCGGTGGGCCGACGTGGACGCCGGCGAGCCGGCCCTGACCCCGGTGTTCCCGGCCGAGTTCCAGCCCGAGGGCCTGGACCCGATCACCGCCGAGTTCCACGAGTACTACGTCACCGAGCGCGGCCACCACCCTCGCTCGGTCGGCGGGTTCACCGTCACCAGCAGCGCCTCGCACGTGAACCTCGGGGCACTGGCGCACCTGCAGGACATCGCCCCGCGGCCCGTGCTGCTCGTCACCGGTGAGCACGCCCACTCGCGCTGGTTCTCGGACAAGGTTCTCGAGCAGTCCGGCGACAACGCCCGCCTGCTCGTGGTGCCCGGTGCCCGGCACATCGACCTGTACGACCGCACTGACCTGATCCCGTTCGACGCGCTCGACGAGTTCTTCGCCAAGAGCCTCTGACACGACCACGACGGTGGCCTTCGACCGTGCAAGGCCACCGTCGCCCGGTCCCGCACCTTCGACGACAGAGAGCTGCTTGCGCCATGCCGACCTCCGCTCCCCGATGGGAACGCTCGGACCAGTAGGGGGTCCTGTTTGAACCCCTCACCTGCGTCGCGACCCGAGAGCGCGCTGCGTAGCGTCATTGGTCACCACCCCGCCCAGCCCGGTTCCCGCCGGTGCGTGGCGCCCCGACGAGCACGAGGAGATGTATGCGCACCGTCGCACTGGGGTCGAGCGATCGCCAGGTGCCCAACGTCATCGCGGGCATGATGAGGATCGCGGGCAGGACCGACGACGAGATCCGCACCGTGTACACCACGGCGCGCGACGCCGGGATCGACTTCTTCGACCACGCTGACCTCTACGGCTTCAACCACCCGGGCGGCGGTCGTCACCTGTGCGAGCAGCGGTTCGGCGACGCCCTGCGGCTGAGCTCTTCGGAGCGGGAGCAGATCGTCCTGCAGACGAAGACGGGCATCGTCGCCGAGGAGTGGCACTACGACTCCTCGTACGAGCACATCGTCACGTCCGCCGAGGAGTCGCTGCGCGCGCTGGGCACCGACTACCTGGATGTGCTGCTCCTGCACCGTCCCGATGCGCTCGTGGAGCCGGACGAGGTCGCTCGGGCGTTCGACCACCTCGAGACGACGGGCAAGGTCCGCTCGTTCGGCGTGTCGAACCACACCCCGCGACAGATCGACCTGCTCGGGACCGCGGTGCGTCAGCCGCTGGTGGCCAACCAGGTCCAGCTCTCGGTGACGCATTCCACGATCGTCGCGCAGGGTCTGTCGGCCAACATGGTCGGGCAGGAGGACTCCCTCGTCCGCGACGGGGGCGGGATCGTCGACCACGCCCGGATCAACGGCATCACGCTGCAGGCGTGGTCGCCGTTCCAGAAGGGCTTCCAGGACGGGGTGTTCTTCGGGTCGGAGGACCATCCGCAGCTGAACGCCGAGCTCGACCGGCTGGCGGCGAAATACGGCGTTCCCCCGATCGCCATCGCTACCGCCTGGATCACCCGCCACCCCGCCGGCATCCAGGTCGTCCTGGGAACCACCACCCCCGATCGCGTCCGCGACGCGGCCCTGGGGTCGGACATCCCGCTGACGCGACCCGAGTGGTACGGCCTGATCCAGGCCGCCGGCCACAACGTCCCGTGATCCGCCGACCTGAGCGAGGAGCTCCGTCATGAGCCGCATGCGTGCGTACGTCGCCCACCCCGGAGCCGATCGCCCCGTCCTCGAGGACCGGCCGGTCCCCGAGCCCGCCCCCGGCGAGGTGCTCGTCCGAGTGCACGCGGCGGCGCTGAACAACGGCGACCTGTCGCCGGTCGACACGTCGCAGGTCCCCGGATTCGAGTTCGCCGGCGAGGTCGTCGGTGCTGGTTCCCACGCGGGCGCAGAGCTCGTCGGGCGTCGGGTGATGGGCATCGGCGCGGGAGCGTTCGCCGAGTACGTCGTCGCGCACCACACCCACGTGATCGTCGTTCCCGAGGGGATCGAGCCGGGAGCGGCTGCGGCGCTGCCGACTGCGCTGTCCACGGAGTACGGGGCCGTCCAGCGCTCGGGGCTCGAGACGGGAGGCACCGTGCTGATCACGGCAGCGACCTCCGGCATCGCCCTGCACGGGATCCAGGTGGCGAAGACCCTCGGCGCCGGGTCGGTCATCGGGACGACCCGCGACGAGGGTCGGCGCGCCCTGCTGGAGCGCGCCGGAGCCGATCACGTCGTCGTCGCCGGCGAGGGGGACCTCGCCGATGCGGTGCAGGCCGTGACGGGTGGGCGGGGAGCGGACGTCGTGCTCGACCACGTGGGCGGAGCGATGCTCGACGACGCGATCCGGGCCGCGGCCCGGGGTGGTTCCGTGGTGAGCGTCGGTCGCCTCGCGGGCAGGTCCGCCGAGGTCGACCTGTTCGGGCTGGCACGCCGCGCCGTGATCCTGCAGTCGGTGTCGTTCGGGCTCACCCCGCCGCACGTGCTCGGCGACCTCCTCGCCGGTGTCAGCACCGACCTGATCCCAGCAGTCCGCGAGGGTCGGATCGCGCCGGTGCTGGACAGCACGCGACCGTTCGAGCAGCTCGGTGAGGCCCTCGACCGGCTCCGCACCGGACAGGCCGAGGGCAAGGTCACGATCGAGCTGCTCTGAGGGGAGCGCGAGCTCGAGGTGGCCGGCGTCGCGGCACACCCGAAAAGAAGGAGAGCACCATGGAGCACGCCCACCTCGGCAGGTCCGGGCTGGCTGATCGCGTTCGCGGTCGTCGCCGACTCATGACGTGGCGGACACATAGCGGACTGTCTTGAGGGTGTTGACGGACGGCGAGGTGCAGGAGGAGGGTTGTAGGTTAGAACCTACACACGGCCCACGGAGGTCCTGGTGGACGCGTTCGACTCTCCCCGCACGGTCCCCGGACGCGGGGTCGAACACACCCAGCATCTGACTACGGATCAGAAGGTTGGGGGTTCGAGTCCCTCCGGGCGCACCCAGCAGGCACAGGCCCAGCACCGCAACGGTGCTAGGCCTCAGTCGTTCCGTCAGGATCCACGTCGTTGCAGCTCAGGCGCTACTTCTCACCCGGGACCCGAGTGCTGCCCGTCAGTCCGGGTGACCTGGTGTGGGCCACGAACTGTGTTGTGGCGCGGGTGCGGCCCGACGGCACCCAGCGGTGGGTTCCGGGCCCGGGTCGCCACGTCGAGCTCTACCTCCTGCGCGTGTTCGTCCAGGACCCGACTGCCCGGCACGAGCTGGCTCAGCTCAGTCGCGACTTCGGGGGGCTCCCTGGACACCACGTGCAGGAGATGCTCGTAGCAGGTGCCGGTGTCCGTCGGCGCTTCCGCCGTCGGGCGACTGTGCACGGGTGACCGCTCCAGCCCGATCGTGAAGTGGGCGTCAGTGCTGTCCCCTACGTTCGGGTCGTGCCTTTCGATGCCGTCGCCGTCCGCGTCCTGATCGCCTCGCCCGGGGACGCCGTACCCGAGCGGGACAGCGTCGAGCGCGCGATTCACAGCTGGAACGCGGCGCGCGCCCAGCGGTCAGGGGTGCTCCTGCTACCGGTGCGGTGGGAATCCTCGTCGGTGCCGGTCCTGGGCGCGGACGCGCAGAGCATCATCAACAGTCAGATCGTCGACACCGCCGACGTCGTCATGGCGTTCTTCGACGCCCGCCTCGGGTCGGTCACCGCGCGCGGCCTGTCAGGGACCGCCGAGGAGATCGAACGCTCAGCGGCTGCCGGCAAGCCGGTGCACGTGTGGTTCTCCGATGAGGACCTGCCCTGGAACGTGGACCTGGAGCAGTTGCGGCGGCTACGCGAGTTCCAGTCCGAGCTGCAGACCCGCGGGCTGCTGGGCACGTACGCCGACCCCGAGGACCTGGCGTTCCAGGTCCGGCAGGCCCTTGAGCAGGACGTCGAGCCGTGGACCCACCGCGATGCCGGCCAGGGCGCCCCGAGGACCGGGCGCCCGCGGCTTCGTGCCCGCGGCGTCCAGCGCGCGTCCGCTTTCGAGGTAACAGTAAGCAACTCCGGGACGGCGCCCGCGGAGAACCTCGTCGTTCGGGTCCGCAACGACCGCGGCATCGAGCTGCAGGCGCACGGCCACGGCGACGGGGTGACGCTCCACGATGGAGCCTCCCTGACCTGGCAGTTATGGCTCTCCATCGGTTCCGGCACGCCGTCCGTGGTGCACATGGAGTGGATCGAGGCCGGCCAGCCACAGCAGATGGACCAGCCGATCTAAGTCCCGCGGTCACCCAGCCCACTCAGTGCGGCCGTGGCCACCGGCACTGTGACGGATCCACGCACGGCTGTCCGGGTTGTTTCTGAGGCCCCGCGGCACCCGTGGGTGGCGAACGGCACCCGTCGGCGCCGCCGACACGCTTGGATGAGGGGATGCAGGAGATGACGGTCCAAGTCACTGAAGGCGCCCTGAGTAAGGTCGCCAAGGGCGCGCACACTGCACTCGTGGAGCTGGTCCGCAACGGCATCGACGCCGACGCCACCACGATCGACATCACCGTCGACACCGTCGCCGGCCCCGTCGTGACCCTCGACGGGCGCAGTGCAGACGTGCCGGTACGGGTCCGGGTGGTGGACGACGGACACGGGATCTCTCCCCAGATCGCCGCCGGCGCGTTCGGCCGGTGGGGCGACTCGTGGAAGGCGGTCAAGCGGTTCTCTCCGGGCAAGCGGCTGATGCTCGGCAAGAACGGCGAGGGTCGTTTCGCGGTCTACGGGCTCGGTGCATCCGTGGAGTGGGACTCGGTGTACCGCGGCGAGCACGGCGACCTCGACGACGCCCAGTCCCGCAGAGTGCGGATCATCGGAAGCGCATCACGCCGTGACCACCTCGCGTGGGAGGAGCACGACGTACCGCCGGGAGGTGGGCACGGCACGACGGTCACCATCGAGCGCCTGGACGACAAGGGCTGGCTGCTGGAGGGCTCCTCCCCGCAGAAGCTCATCCCTGCTTTCGCGCTGGCAATGCGCTCCTACCCGGTGAGCATCACCTACCGGGGCGTGGCGCTGGATCCCTCGAGCGTGATCGAGACCGAGGCCGACTACCCGCTGGCCGTGCCGGGAGCCGAGGCCCGGTTGCGGGTCATCGAGTGGAACCGCCGGCTGGACCGCAACCAGCTGATGTGGTGCGACCTGAGCGGGATGACGTATTACGAGGAAGACCCAGAGATCCCCACTCCGGGATACCACTACACCGCGTACGTGGAGTGGGACGGTGCCCGGGCCGCATCGCACGACTTGTCGCTCGCGGACGGCTTCGCTGAGGAGCTCAAGCCGCTGCGTGACGCCGCGCGCCTCGCCCTGCACCAGCACTTCCTCGAGCGGGCCAAGGAACGCCGGGCCACCCTCGTCGACGACCTGCAGTCCGAGGGGACCTACCCGTTCGTCGGTGAACCCGTCGACGACGCCGAACGCGCCGAACGCGACCTGTTCGACGTGATCGCGGTGTCGGTGGCTCCCACGGTGCGGTCGATCAAGAACCACAAGGCGAAGCGGATGACGCTGTCGCTGCTGCGTGAGGCACTCGCCGCTGGCCCCAGTCGGCTGCGCAGCGTCCTCGAGCACGTCCTCGACCTGCCCGCCGAGGAGCTGGCGCAGCTGCACGACCCGCTGCAGGACATGTCGCTGTCCGGGATGGTCCGGATGGGCCGCACGGTCCACGAGCGGCTGCTGACCTTGCAGGGGCTGCGCGGGATGCTGTTCGACACCGAGCTCTACCGTCGTGTCCTCGAGCGTCAGCACCTGCACGAGCTGCTCGCCCGGAACACCTGGATCTTCGGTGACGAGTACGCGCTGTTCGCCTCCGACCAGACCCTGCGGACCGTGGTTCGGCGCCACATCGGTGGGCACCTGAACCGCGAGGACCTGCTTGACGCAGGCGTCGACGCGCTCGGGGATCGCGGCGACTTGCGACTGGACCTGGGACTGGCGGTGCAGATGCGTTCGTCCGCGACGGACCTGCACGTGCTGGTCGTGGAGATCAAGCGCCCGAGCGTCGACCTGAGCGAGGAGCACGCCGAGCAGATCGTGCGGTACGCCCGCGCCCTGACCCGTGACCCGGAGATGGCCGGTCGCAACGTGCGCTGGGAGTTCATGCTCATCGGACGTCAGACCGACGACGACCTTCCCAGTCGCCTCGACGAGACCGGTGAGTACACCAAGCTCGACAAGCTGCATCCCGTGCGAGTGGTGCCGTGGGCGGACGTGCTGCGCAGCTGCGAGTTCCGCCTGGAGTGGCTGCGTCAACTGCTGGGCGACGAGCCGTCGCGCGACGAGGGACTCGCGCACCTGCGGTCCGTACACGACACGCTGCTGCCAGCCGACCGCGTCGACGGTTCGGTTCCTCGCCCCAGGACTGGACCAGCCGGAGACGATCCTGCGCGCGTGCGCGCCTGGGCTCAGTCCATGGGCATCCAGGTCGCGCCGCGCGGCCGGATCGCGGCGACGGTCATGGACCAGTACCGCCAGGCACACCCAGTGGCATCGCCGGTGGACGCGACCTGAGCGGTCCCTTCCCCCGGCCTGCTGGTTCCCGGGACGGGCGCGGCGCGACCCGCGGGCAAGGATGAACACGTAGCCAAGGCTCTAGCACGACGTCGACGACCGGGCGGCGGTGCGCCGCCACGGCTACTCGAAGGCGTGGTCGGGGAGGAAGCGGGCGCCGGAGCGCGCCGCGAACGCCTGGAGCGGGCCGAGAATGCCGGCCCAGGTCGCCGCGTCCGCGAGCACCGCCTCGAGGTGCAGCGCCCGCAGCGTGCCCTCGGACGCCAGCACCTGGATCACGGCCGCCTCGGCAGGGTGGGCGAGCTCGTTCGCGTCGGTGATGACGTCGGTGACCGTGACCGGCCCCCCGTCCGTGCCGACGAAGCCCGCCTCGGTCAGCGCCCGCGCGGCGAGCGCCGCGTCCAGCGGGGCGAGCAGCTCCGGACGCTCCAGCCCCTCACCCGGGCCGCGGGCGAGGGTCATGTCCTCGCCCGCAGGCCGCGCCTGCGCGACCGGGGTCGCGAAGGGCTTGGACTCCTGGCGCGCGGGGGAGTTCACCGGCCACCAGTCGCTCGACCACCGGGTCGCCGGGGAGGTGGGCGCGGTGGTGGGCGCCAGGTCCAGGTACGGGCGCAGCAGCGACGGTGCACCGGGGGCGAGCGGCAGGGGGTCCGACCCGGGCCGGGCGAACCTCGCGAACAGCCTGCCCTCCTCGCGCAGCGACGGCGTGCCCTTGTACGCACCTCTGCCCCAGGTCCACAGCATCCCCTCCTCCTCGCCCCCGTCGCCGAGGAGCAGGGTCGGGGCGTGCTGCCGGCGGTCCGGCTGGTTCGGGCGCTCCTCGAACGCGTGCCACTGCGCGCGACCGGTCTCCCGTTCAAGCACCAGACGCACGTAGAACGACAGGCCCTCCGCGGCCACCTGCGCCCGGCGAGTCCCGGCTGAGGCCGCGCGTTGCTCCGGAGAGTCCTGCTGGAACCCGCACGGCGTGGGCCAGAACGCCGGCACCTCGTCCTCGCCGACACCCGGGCAGCCCTGGTCCACGAACGCCACGAACCACCGCCACAACGGCAACAGCGAGGCGGAGGAGCCGTCCATCTCGTCCAACGGACCGCCGGTGGCCTGCATCCACACCGCCAGCTCCCGCAGGCGCACCGGCTCGAGCGCGATCACGTGCTGTGCGAGTTCCTCAGCCTGCTCCCGCGTGGTCTTCTGAAAATACATCATCACCCCGGGAGGTAGATTGTAAACGGAATGCCAGCATTCACAAGTCGAGTCAGGACGGAGGGCGATGGGCCGATCTTCCCGTTCCAAGAGCTGGCCAGGAAGTGCCAGTGCACGCTATCGGTCTTGCCGGCTTGCAACAGGGCGGCATCCTTCTGGATTTGACGCTGCGCAAACTGACTCGAAACTCGCCCCACCTTCACCTCGTGAAGCGTTACATCTCCAGCGTCGTCAACCGTAACGACGTCCGGGTACCTGCATCCTCTGCACGATGCCGGCCGATCTTGGCTCAACCACAACGGTTCCTCGCGAGCGGACATGACCGGCTCGCCAAGTTGCTGCCTCACGTACTCCTCGCCTGCCTGCCCAGAGTTGATGTAACCCGTTGGCCTCGTGGGGTTCCGCACAAGCGTGGCCAGATTATTGGAGACCATCCGTTCCAGGTCGCCGACCGGCCTGTCCCAGCTCGCCATGTCGGCGAGCTGCCGGCAGTACGCCTGCAGCACCGCTCGCGGGGATCGCGGGCCAGAGGGTGCCGGGTGCACCGCCGCATCGTGGACCGACGTCGCCCGCCCCGGGCGTCAGGCGACTGCTGTCGCCCCATCGGGTGACGCCCGAGGTCGCCGACCCTCCGCCCCGCTCGACCGGGTCGTGCGGCGCCGCCGGCAGCCCGCCGCCACGGCGGCCCGCTCGGGCGACGCGACCCGCGACCTGTCCACGATGAGGACGCCGCACCCGACCCCGGCGACCTTCGCCTAGATTGGAATCATTCCAGAACAACGAACGGAGATCCGGGTGCTCTGCTACGAGGACGCCAAGAGGAACGTCGAGGTGCCGGCCGTGGCGTCGTGCCACGGCTGCGGTGCGGGGGTGTGCCTCGACCACCTCCAGGAGCGGTCCGTCCCCCGCGTCACGACCAACGGCGTGGGTGCGCCGACGGTCCGGCCCGACGGCCGGGTGCTGCACTGCGCCTCGTGCCTGACGGCGGCGGCCCGCGGGTACTGAACGACCGGCCGCGCCCGGCCAGCAGCCCGGCGCGCGCCGTCCTGGGCTCAGGGAGCCCGGGACCCCGGCGCGTGGCTCACCCGGGCCGCCCAGGGTCGCGGATCTCGACCACCCCGCCTCCGCTCCGCTCTACCGTGAGGCCATGACGACGCTCACCGTAGGCATGATCACGTTCGACACCACCGACGCGGTCGCCCTGGCGACGTGGTGGGCCCGGCACGTCGGCGGGACCGTGCGCGACGAGGCGGACGGCTGGTTCGTCACCGTCGAGCGGCCCGACGGCCCCGCGCTCGCGTTCCAGAAGGTCGGCGACCCCACGCCCGGGAAGAACCGGGTGCACCTCGACATGCACGCGCAGGACCGGGAGACCGCCGTGCGGGCCCTGCTCGCGGACGGCGCGTCGCTGGTGGCGCAGCAGGAGATGCCCGGGTTCCGCTGGACGGTGCTCGCCGACCCCGACGGCAACCAGTTCTGCATCGCGCAGGCGGACGGCGCCTGACGGCACCGCGGCCGACCCCGACCGGTCGGTAGGATCGCCCGGCAACGCTGCGCTCGCTCGCCGGCGGGGCCAAGGACGTCCGAACCGCGGAAAGGCAGCACAGCAGGCCGTGTACTCGCTCCTCCTGACGATCGTCTACGTCGCCTTCATCAGCCTCGGGCTGCCCGACTCCCTGGTCGGGTCCGGGTGGCCCGTGATGCACGAGGACCTCGGGGTCCCGCTGGCGTTCGCCGGGATCCTCACGATGATCATCTCGGTCGGGACGATCGTGTCGAGCCTCGCCTCCGACCGCCTCACGCGCCGGTTCGGGGCCGGCCTCGTCACGGCCGTCAGCGTCGGGATGACCGCGGCGGCGCTCGTCGGCTTCTCGCTCTCCGGCTCGTTCTGGCTGCTCTGCCTGTGGGCGATCCCGTACGGCCTCGGGGCCGGGGCGGTCGACGCGGCGCTCAACAACTACGTGGCCCTGCACTACGCGGCGCGGCACATGAACTGGCTGCACAGCTTCTGGGGCGTGGGCGCCTCGATCAGCCCGTTCATCATGAGCTACGCGATCGGCACCCGGCTGGGGTGGTCGGGCGCGTACGGGATCGTCGGCGGCATCCAGATCGCCCTCACGGTCGTGCTGCTCGTGAGCCTGCCGCTCTGGGGCCGGGTGAACCCCGTGCGGGCGGCCGAGCCCGCCGGCGACGACGAGGACGCGCCGGCGTCGGGGGCGCGCACGGCGCACGTCCCGCTCGCGCAGGCGCTGCGCATCCCGGGCGTGCTGCTGATCCTCACCGCCTTCTTCGCCTACTGCGCCCTCGAGAGCACCGCGATCCTCTGGGCCTCGACGTACCTCGTCACCGACCGCGGCGTCGACACCGCCACCGCGGCGGCGTTCGGCTCGCTGTTCCTGCTGGGCATCACCGGCGGGCGGTTCCTGGCCGGGTTCTTCGCCGACCGCGTCGGTGACACGCTCATGATCCGCGGGGGGTTCGTGACGGCCGCGGTCGGGGTCGTGCTCATCGCGCTCCCGGTGGGGACCGACGTCCTCGCGCTCGCCGGCCTCGTCGTGGCGGGGCTCGGCTGCGCGCCGATCTACCCGGCGATCATCCACTCCACGCCGGTGAACTTCGGGCGCAGCAGCTCGCAGGCGATCATCGGCATCCAGATGGCCGCGGCGTACACCGGGTCGACGCTCGCGCCGCCGCTGTTCGGGGTGCTGTCGACGTGGGCGGGGACGTGGATCTTCCCCCTGTTCGCCGCCGTGCTCGTCGCGCTCGGCCTGGTGATGTCCGAGCGGCTCAACCGCCTCGTCGCGCGCCGGGTGCCGAGCGGAGCCGGGGTCGGCGCCTCGTCCTGACGGCGCACGTGCCGGCGGGCACCACCCCGTCCGGACACCCGGTCGTACCGCGCACGCGGTAGCCGGTCCGCGCCCGCACGCCGATCCGGAGGCACCCCCCGCCGGGTGAGCATCGTCGACGTCCCGGACGACCGACGAGAGAAGACATCCCATGGCGACGTTCCTCGCACAGGTCGGGCGGTTCAGCGCCCGGCACAGGCTGCTGGTGGTGATCGCGTGGCTGGCGCTGTTCGCCGGCCTCGCCGGCGTCCTCGCAGCCAACGGCACGGGGGAGAGCGCCGACGACACGATCCCCGACTCCCGGGCCTCCCAGGCGCTCGAGCGGATGGCCGCGGAGTTCCCCGGGTCCGCCCCGGCCGAGGACGCGCAGACCCTGCAGCTCGTGTTCCACCCGGACGCGGGCGATGTCGCCGACCCGGCCGTGGCGCAGCGGATCGGCGCGGTGCTCGACGAGGCGGCCGACCTGCCCGGCCTGCGGTCCGTGACCGACCCGTTCGACCCGGCGCGCCCGGCGGTCGCGCCGGACGGGAGCCTCGCGGTGGCCACCCTGACCTACGCCGGGCTCGACGAGGCCGGCCAGGAGGCGTCGTACGCGGCGGCCCTGCGGCTCCAGGAGCAGGCGCCCGCCGACCTGGGGGTCGAGCTCGGCGGGAACCTGGTCCCGCTCGGCGCGCCCGAGCAGGGCGTGGGCGAGCTGATCGGCGTGCTCGCGGCGTTCCTGGTGCTCGTCCTGACCTTCGGCACCCTGCGCGCGGCGGGCGCGAACCTGCTCGTCGCCGCCTTCGGCGTGGGCCTCGGGGTCCTCGGCGTGCTCGCGTACGGCTCGATCACGCCGATCGGCGAGAACTCCCTCATCCTCGCGGCCATGCTCGGCCTCGCGGTGGGGATCGACTACGGCCTGTTCGTCCTGTCCCGGTTCCAGCAGGAGCTCCGGGCGGGCCGGACGGTGGAGGACGCGGTCGCCCGGGCCACCGGCACCGCGGGCACCGCCGTGGTGTTCGCCGGCGCGACGGTCGTCGTCGCCCTCGTCGCGCTGGTGGTGGCGCGCATCGGGTTCATCACCGTCATGGGCGTGGCCGCCGCGTTCGCGGTCGTCGTGGCGGTGCTGCTGTCGCTGACCCTGCTGCCGGTGCTGCTCCGCACGATGGGGCTGTCCGCCCTGCCCCGCCGGCACCGGCGGGCCCTCGCCGAGGGCCGGCTGCGGACGGAGGCGGACGCGGACACCGGCGCCGGCGGGTTCCTGCGCCGGTGGGGCGCCCTGGTCGTGCGGCGCCCGGTCGTGTCGCTGCTCGCCGGCGCGGTCGTGCTGGTCACGGTGGCGCTGCCGGTGCTGGGCATGCGGACGGCCTTCCACGTCCCGGGCGGCGCGGACCCGGAGTCGACGGAGCGCGCGGCCTACGACCTGGTCCTCGACGCGTTCGGCGGCGTGCAGAGCCCGCTGATCGTGCTGGCCGAGGGCGACCAGGTCGCGGCGCGGACCGCGGCGGTCGAGGAACAGCTGGCCGCCCTGCCGGGCGTGGCGAGCGTGAGCCCCGCCGAGATCGCGGACAGCGGGCGGGTCGCGCGGATCACCGTCGTCCCCACCGGCGGGCCGATCGACGACGCCACGAAGGACCTCGTGCACGAGCTGCGCGCGGACGGCGGCACGCTGGTCGACGGCGTCACCCTCGAGGTCACCGGCGAGACCGCCGTCGGCATCGACCAGGACGCCGCGCTGAGCTCCGCCCTCGTCACGTACGTGGTCGTGATCGTGCTGATCTCGATGGCGCTGCTGGTGCTGATGTTCCGCTCGGCCCTCGTCCCGGTCGTCGCGACGGCCGGCTACCTGCTGTCGGTCCTGGCGTCGTTCGGCGCGAGCACCGCGGTGTTCCAGTGGGGGTGGCCGTTCCCGCTGATCCGGGCCGCGCAGGGCGACCCGATGATGAGCCTGCTGCCGATCCTGCTCGTCGGGGTGCTGTTCGGGCTGGCGATGGACTACCAGGTGTTCCTGGTGTCCCGGATCAAGGAGATGCACGACCGCGGGATGCCGTCCCGGGACGCGGTCCTGGCGGGCTTCTCCCGCGCGGCCCCGGTGCTCGTCGCCGCGGCGTCGATCATGACCGTGGTGTTCGCCGGGTTCGCCAGCAGCACGTTCGCGGTGGCGGCGTCGATCGCGTTCGGGCTCATGGTCGGGGTCGTCGCGGACGCGTTCGTCGTCCGGCTGGTCCTGATGCCGGCGAGCCTGACGCTCCTCGGCGAGGCGGCCTGGTGGCTGCCGCGGTGGCTGGACCGGGTCCTGCCGCACGTCGACACCGAGGGCCACGCCCTGGCGGACGCGCCGGCGGCGCCCGCGCCGGACCCGGAGCCGGTCCGCGCCTGACTGCCGCGCCGCGCCCGCGCGCCGCGCTCGTCGAGCGCGCGCGGGCGCGGCCTGGGACGATCGCCCGATGCCCCCCGAGCCCTGGTACCGGCGGACCGCCGCCTCCGCCCGACGGTCGGCGCTCGCCGTGTGGCACCGCCGCGGGGAGCTGCGCGACCCCACCTCGCGCGCCGCGGTCGTCCTCGGGCTGCTGCTGGTGGTCGTGGGCGTCACCGGCCTGCTGGTCGTGCACGACGCGGTCGCGGAGGGGGACGACCTCGCCGAGGCCGACCTCCCGGTGCTGGACTGGCTGGTCGCGGCCCGCGGCCCGGGGGTCACGGCGTTCCTCACGGCGGTCTCGGCGGTGACGGGGCCCAGCGTGCTCCCGGTGGTGGTCGTCGCCGCGTGCCTGGTGTGGGGGCTGGCGACGCGCTCCTGGTGGCAGCCGGCGCTGCTGGCCGGGGCCATGGTGCTGTCGACGCTGGTGTCGCTGGCGATCAAGTCGGCGGTGGCCCGCCCGCGCCCGCCGCTGGACACCATGACGGTGCCGGGGTCGGAGTCGACGTACTCGTTCCCGTCGGGCCACACCGTCGGCACCGCGACGTTCCTGCTCACGGCGGGGTACCTGATCTGGATCCGGAGCCCGCACGTGCGCTCGCTGGTGCTCTGGGCGCTGGCGACCGGCGCGGGCATCCTGCTCGTCGCGGGCAGCCGGCTGTACCTCGGCTACCACTTCCTCACCGACGTGACCGCGGGCTTCGCGCTCGCGGTCGCCGTGCTGGGCCTGGTCGTCGTGGTCGACCGGCGCCGGGCGGTCCGCGCCGCGCGCATGACGGCCGGCGCCGGGGGCGACGACGCGGGGGCCACGCCGGCGGGCTGAACCCGCCGGCGCGCGCCCGAGCGGCGCCCGTCCCGTCCGCGCCCCCCGCGCCCGCCCCGTGCTCAGCCGGGCAGCTCCGCGCGCCGCCGCAGCCGCCCGTCCGCGCCCAGCTCGACCACCGTGTCCAGCCCGATCCGCTCCAGGAACGGCCGGTCGTGGCTCACCACGAGCAGCGCCCCCCGGTACGCGTCGAGCGCCTCCGCGAGCTGCGCGACGCTCGCGAGGTCGAGGTTGTTGGTCGGCTCGTCGAGGACCAGCAGCTGCGCCGGCGGGTCCGCGAGCAGCAGCCGCGCGAGCGCGACGCGGAACCGCTCGCCGCCGGACAGGGTGCGGACCGGCCGGTCGACGGCGTCGCCGCGCAGCAGCAGCCGGGCGAGCTGGTTCCGCAGCGTCCCCGGCGGCGTCCCCGGTGCGGCGGCCTGCACCGCCGTGAGCGCGCCGGCCTCGTCGTCCAGCCCGTCGAGGCGCTGCGGCAGGTACCCGACCGCCCCGGTGAGCAGCCGACCGTGCGGCCGGCCGGGCAGCGGGGCCGTCCCGCGGACCAGCTGCTCCAGCAGGGTCGTCTTGCCCGTGCCGTTCGCGCCGACGAGGGCGACGCGCTCCGGCCCCTGGACGACCACCGTGCTTCCGCCGTCGACGTCGGCGAGCTCGGCGATCCGCCGGCCGCGCGGCACGCCGGGGTCCGGCAGCGCGAGGTGGATGTGCTCGTCGTCGCGCACGCGGGCGTCGGCGGCGTCCACGGCGGTCTGCGCCGCGCGGACCCGGTCGTCGAGCGTGGACCGCAGCGCGCCCGCGGAGTTCTGCGCCCGGCTGGCCCGGTTGCCCGCGAGGATCTTCGGGATGCCGCCGTCCCGCTGGGTCGCGCGGGCGGTGCGGGCCCGCCGGGCGAGCGTCGTCTCGGCCTCGGCGCGCTGCCGCCGCTCGGCCCGCAGCGCCTGCTGGGCGGAGCGCGCGGCCTGCTCGGCGGCGGCCTGCTCCGCCTCCCGGTGCTCCTGCCAGGCGCTGTAGGTCCCGCCGAACGTCTCCAGGGTCCCGTCGTGCAGCTCGGCGATCCGGTCGACGTGCTCGAGCAGCTCCAGGTCGTGGCTGACGACGACGAGCGTCCCCGGCCAGGTGTCGACGAGCTCGGCGAGCCGGGCGCGGGTGGGCCGGTCGAGGTTGTTGGTCGGCTCGTCGAGCAGCGTGACCGCGGTGCGGCGCAGGCGCAGGCCGGTGACCGCGATCAGCACGGCCTCGCCGCCGGACACCTCGGCCACCCGCCGGGTGAGGTCGGCGGCCGAGAAGCCGATCCCGTGCAGCGCCTCGTCCGCGCGGGCCTCCACGTCCCAGTCCTCGCCGACGGCGTCGAAGTGCCGCTGGTCGACCTCCCCGGACTCGATGGCGCGCAGCGCGGCGAGGGTGCGGTCGATGCCGAGCAGCTCCGCGACGGTGGTGTCCCGCGCGAGCGTGAGCGTCTGGGGCAGGTACCCGACGTCGCCGACGACCTCGACCGCGCCGGAGGTGGGGGCGAGCAGGCCGGCGACGAGGCGGAGCAGCGTGGACTTGCCCGAGCCGTTGCGGCCGACGAGGCCGGTGCGCCCGGCGGTGAACGTGCCGTCGAGGCGGTCGAGGGCGACCGTGCCGTCGGGCCACTCCAGGGTGACGCCGCGCAGGGTGACGGTGGGGGAGGGGGACATGGGCGTGCTCTTCTCTCTCCCGGCCCGTGGGCGGGGAGGGCTGGTCGGCGTGGGCGACCGGCCGGGGCGCGCGCTGCGCGACGGCCACGCGCGGGGCGTGCCGGGGCGGGCGGCCGGGCGGTCGCGCACCGGGTCGGGTGCGGCGCCGGACGTGCGGGGGCTCGTCGCGGCGCGGTCGACGCCCGTGGCGGGCGGACCGGCGCTGCGCGTCGGACGACGGGGCGAGCCACCGGCGGTCCGGTGGCTAGGCTCTGTCGACCTCGATCGTCTCCACGGGGCGACCGTAGCACCGGCCCCCGCGGCGGGCCCAGGCCTTTTCCGCGCCCCGCGCCCCGACGCGGCCGGCCCGGCCGGCCGGCTGATGCGGGGTCAGCGCGGCGGCCCGGCCGGCGTCGCCCGCCCCCGCCACCAGGCCGCCCTGCGCCCCGCCGCCCGCCACGGCGCCTGCTCCGGCCAGTGCAGCACCACGGACCGCCACCCGCGGGCGAGCCGCCGGCCCATCCCGCGCGGTGACCGCAGCGGCCGGGCGGAGATCGACACCGCCAGGCCGGCGTCGTACCGGACCGACCCCGGCGGCAGGTGGAAGCTCAGGTCCAGGTCGTCGTGCACGTCGGCCTCCCGGTGCACCGCGTGGCGGGCGGACCGCCACGCGGTGGCGCGCACCGCGCACGCCGACCCGAACACCGGGGGACCGCCGAGGGCGAGCCCCGCGAGCACGAAGTACGCGCGCATGTAGAGCAGGTGCACCAGCGCGCTCCCCAGCCCGCCGACCGCGCCGAGCCGGAACCGCCCCGGCCCCGTCACCGCGACGCACCCGGGGTCGTCCGCGAGGAGGGCCTCGACCCGCGCGAGCCAGCCCGGCGGCAGCACGGTGTCGGCGTCCACCCGCGCGATGACGTCGCCGGTGGCGGCGTCGTACCCGGCGGCGGCCGCCGGCCAGATGCCGCGCTCGGCCTCGTGCACCACCCGGGCGCCGGCGGCCGCGGCGACCCGCGCGGTGGCGTCCCCGCTCGCGTTGTCCACGACGACCACCTCGTCGGGCAGCCGGGTCTGGGCCGCGAGGGACGCGAGGCAGCGCGGGAGCCGGTCCTCCTCGTCCCACGCGGGGACGACGACCGAGATGCGCAGCGGGGGGCGGCCGGTCACCGGCGCGGCCCTGTCGGATCAGCGAGCACGCCCCATCCCCGCACGACCGGGGCCGCGCGGCAACCGGGGCGCGGACCGGGACGGCGACCGGTGCCGTCGAGGCGGGCGAGGGGGGCAACCTGCTCGGGGCCGACGGCGGCCCGTCCCCGCCCGGGTGGGCGTCAGGCAGGCCGGTCCGGCGGACCGGGCGCGCGAGCCGCCGCCTGCCCGCCCGGCTCCCGCCCGCCCGGCTCCGGCCCACCCGGTGACCACCCGCCGCGGGACCGTCCCCGCGCGGCGGCCGCCGCGTCCAGCGCCCGTCCCAGCAGCGCCACCAGGTCGCCGCGCGGGACGGTGGCGGCGCGCAGCCGCGGCGGCACCAGGCCGGCCCGCAGCGCCCCCGCCCCGGCCCCGGCAAGCCCCAGCCCGAGCAGGACGGGCCACGTCGCCTGCCACAGCGTGACGGTGTCGAGGGCGGGCACCGACAGCACCGGCACCCACCGGCCGGCCAGGTACCAGGTCGCGACGGTCCCCCCGAGGCAGAGCACGACCCAGGACACCAGGCCCACGTCGGCGCCCACCGGCCCGGGCCGGACGTGCCGGCGCAGGATCGTGGCGGTGCGGACCAGGATCAGCGTCGAGACCGTCGCGACGAACGGCAGGGCCACGGTGATCACGGCCAGCTCCGGGCCGTCGGCGAGGGCGCGCTTGGCGGCGTACTTCGCCACCGCGCCGCTGCCGAACGGCGCGCCGACCACGGCGAGGGCGAGCACGGCGGCGCCCGCGAGGACCAGCCCGCGCAGCCGCCCGCCCCCGTGCCGCTGCCAGATCTGCACGGACAGCACGAGGCCGCCCTTGGCCATCCCGTGGTGCACCGCGTAGACGACGGCCGACAGCGCGCACGCCCGCGCCAGCCCCGGGATCGCGAGCGCCACCCCCACCAGCACCGTGATGAAGCCCATCTGGCCGACGGTGCTGTAGCCGAGCGACACCTCGGCGTCGTCGTTCAGCACCCCCGGCACGACGGCGAGCAGGCCGCCGGCCAGCCCGACGACCACCAGGGCGGTGCCCCAGCCGGGCAGGGCGACCTCGCCGAGCGGCAGCAGGCGCAGCAGCCCGACCAGCCCGACCTTGACGACGGTGCCGCTCAGCACCGCGCCGACCGGGATCGCCACCGTCGACTCGAGCAGCGGCAACCAGCCGTGCAGCGGGAACGTGGCGGCGCGGATGCCGAACGCGACGAGGGTGAGCGCCACGACCGGCACCAGGACGGGCGACGCCGCGACCACCGCGGGCGCGTCGACCAGCCGCCCGCCGCCCGCCGACAGGACCAGCGCCGCGGCGGCGGCGAGCGCGGCGTCCGAGGCGACGGCCAGCGCCAGGTGCACCCGGGCGGCCGACCGCGCGGCGCCGCCCGCCGGGAGCCGCGCCATCAGCGCGACCGCGACCGTGGTGAGCAGGCACCCGGCGACCAGCGCGAGCACGTCTGCGGCGAGCAGCGCGAGGGCGTTGCCGGTGCAGCAGAGCAGCAGCAGCGCCGTCAGCCGGACGGCGCCGGCGGTCCCCGCCCGCGCGGTGACGACCAGCGCCGCCGCGTACAGCACCGTCGCGACCAGCACCAGGGGGCGCGACAGCGCGTCGACCAGCACCAGCCCGTCCGGGCCCGCGCCGGACACGGTCCCGGTGCCCAGCACGGCCAGCACCGCGAGCGGGAGCAGCGCGATCGGCGCAGCGGCGGCCGTGGTCCGGCGCCGGTCGCCGGCCCGCCCCAGCAGCACGGCGGCGAGCACGGCCGGCAGCGCCAGGGCGCCCAGCCAGAGCAGGTCGGTCGTCACGGCGGCAGCCTGGCAGGGGCGGTCGCAGCCGCGGTCGCGGGCCCTGGCTGGGTAGGTGGCGGCCCAGCCGGTCGGACGTCGCGCTGACCGGACGCCCCGCCGATCGTGCCCTGGACGTCTCCGCGCAGGTGGGAGGACCCTGGGCCCACCGCCCGCACGGGCCGGTGACGGGACCGCGGCCGGGAGGGGGCGGCGCATGAGCGAGGGGATCCGGGCGGACGCGCCCGCGGGGCGGCGCGCGTCGTGGCTGCCCCTGGTCTGCCTGTTCCTGGCGCAGGTGCTGATGGCCTTCAACCTGGCCTCGTTGCCGGTGTCCATCGGCGGCATGGTCGCCGACTTCGGGGTCCCCCCGACCGCCGTGAGCGGCGCGATCGTGACCTACGGCCTGTCGGTCGCCGCCCTGGTGATGACCGGGGCGAAGGTCGGGCAGCGGCTCGGCTGGGTCCGCGCGTTCCGGGCCGTGGTCAGCACGTTCGCGGTGTCGAGCCTGCTCATGCTGCTCGCGCCCTCCGTCGGCTGGGTCATCGCGGCGCAGGCGCTCGCGGGCGCGTCCGCCGCCGTCATCGTGCCCTCGCTGGTCGCGCTCATCGCCCAGAGCTACGTCGGCGACCAGCGGGCCACCGCCATCGGGTCCCTCGGCTCGGCGCGCGCGCTCGCGGGGGTCGCCGCGTTCCTGCTCGGCGGGGTGCTGGGCACCCTCGTCGGCTGGCGCCCCGTGTTCGGCGTCGCCCTGGCGCTGGCCGTGGCGGTGCTGGTGCTGAGCACCCGGCTGCACCCGGTCCCCGGCGACCCGGCGGTCCGGGTCGACGCGGTCGGGGCGGTGCTCGTCGGGGCCGGGGTGGTCCTGGTGTCCGTCGGCTTCCAGAACCTCGACGCGTGGGGCCTGCTGCTCGCCGCGCCGGGTGCGCCGTTCGACGTGGCGGGGGTCTCGCCGGCCCCGGTCCTCGTCGTCCTCGGCGTCGTGCTCGGGCAGGCGTTCGTGCGGTGGACCCGCCGCCGGGTCGCGGCCGGGCGGACCCCGCTCGTCGACCTGTCGGTGCTCGGCGCGCCGCAGGAGCGCGCGGCGGTCTACGCGATGTTCACGGTGGTCGCGCTCGAGGCGGCGCTGAACTTCACCGTGCCGCTCTACATCCAGATCGTGCAGGGGCGCACCCCGCTCGACACCGCCCTGGCGATGATGCCGTTCAACCTCACGGTGCTCGTCGTCGCCACGCTCGTGGTCCGGCTGTACGGCCGGTTCCCGCCGCGCACGATCGCGCTCGCCGGCTTCGGGCTCACCACCGCCGCGCTGACCTGGCTGTCGCTGGTCGTGACGAACAACTGGGAGACGCTGCCGACCGTCCTCGGGCTGGTGGTGTTCGGGGTCGGCCAGGGCGCGCTGGTGACGATCGTGTTCAACGTGCTGGTCACCGCCGCGCCGCGGGAGCAGGCCGGGGACGTCGGCGCGATCCGCGGCACCACGCAGAACCTCGCGTCGGCGGTCGGCACCGCCCTGGTCGGCGCGCTGCTCGTGACGATCCTCGGAATCGGGGTCGGGCGCGCCGTGCTCGCGCACCCGGAGCTGCCGCCCTCGCTGGTCGCGCAGGTCGACCTCGACTCCGTCGACTTCGTCAGCAACGACGACCTCCGCGAGGCGCTGCGGTCCCGGACCGACGCCGACCCCGCGCAGGTCGACGCGGCCGTGGCGGTCAACGAGCAGGTCCGGCTGGACACGCTGCGGGTCGGGCTGCTGGTGCTCGCCGGCCTGAGCGCCGTCGCCGCGCTGCCGGCGAGCCGCCTCCCGCGCTACCGCCCCGGGGAGGACGAGGGCCGGGCGGGCTGATCGGTACGTCCGATCGGGCGAAAACCGCGCAAATCGGACATGCCTGCCCGGGCGCTGGGCTATCAACGGAGCCTCGGGTCGTGAGGCCGGGCGCCGTCGGCCGCCCGGGACGGCCCCCGACCCGGAGGTGGCGATGTCCGTCCCCACGACCGTCCGCGGCCCGGTCCCCGGCGCGCCGGCAGCGGGCGCGGGCGGCGGTCGGCTGCCGGGCCTCGACGGCCTGCGCGGCGTCGCCGCGCTCGTCGTCCTGGTGCACCACTCGCTGCTGCTGACGCCGGCGCTGATGGCGGTGCACGACGACCCGGCCGCCCCGCGGAGCGCGCTCGTCCAGGTCGTGTCGGCGACGCCGCTGCACCTGCTCTGGGAGGGCGAGGTCGCGGTGCAGGTGTTCTTCGTGCTGAGCGGGTTCGTGCTCACGGTCGCCGCGACCCGCCCGTCGCACCGGTGGGGCCCGTACTACCCGCAGCGGCTGCTCCGGCTGTACCTGCCGGTGTGGGCCGCTGTGGTGCTCGCGGTGGCCCTGCGGATCGCGGTGCCCGTCGGCGACCCGTCGGGGCTCAGCCCGTGGCTCGCGTTCCACGGCGACGTCGGTCGGGCCGGGGTCCTCGGCGACCTGCTCCTGCTCGCCGGGCCGGCCGGCTCGACGATGACCGCGCTGTGGTCGCTGCGCTGGGAGGTGCTGTTCTCCCTGCTCCTGCCGCTGTTCGTGCTCGCGGCGACCCGGCTGCGGCACTGGGCGCCGCTGGTCCTCGGGGCGCTCGCGGCCGTCGCCTGGGTGGGTGCCGCGACCGGTCCGGTCGACCAGCCCTACGCGCTCGGCGCGCTCTACCAGCTGCCGCTGTTCGCGCTCGGCTGCGTGCTGGCCGTCGGCCGGGACCGGGTCGCCGCGGTCACCGCGCGCTGGGGCCGGGTCGCCTGGGCGGGCGTGCTCGTCGCGGCGGTGCTGCTCACGACGAGCTACTGGCTGCTGGACCTCGGCGGTGAGCGGGCGGACGTGCCGCTCGGCGCGGTCGCGCTGACCCGGGTCCTCCAGGCGGCGGGCGCGGGGCTGCTCGTGCTCGCGGCGCTCGGGCCGCTCGCCCGGCCGCTGAGCCGGCCGGCGGTGCGCTGGCTCGGCACCCGGTCGTTCAGCCTGTACCTGGTGCACGAGCCGGTCGTCGTCGCGGTCGGCTACCTGACGGGCTGGACCTCGCCCGCGGTGCTGCTGCTCACCGTGCCGGCTGCGCTGCTGCTGGCCGAGGGGTTCTTCCGCGTGGTCGAGCGGCCGTCGCACCGGCTGGCCCGCGCGGTCGGCGGGCGGCTCGCGCGCCGCGCGGAGCCGGTGCGCTGACGGCGCCGAGCCGCCCGGGCCCCGCGCCCGCCGCGCCACGCCGCGCGCCCGGCCCGCGCCGGGCGTCGAGGTCGGTAGTTCCCGCCGAGTTCGGTGCCTGCAACCACCGACCTCGCGACGAACCACCGACCTCGGCACCGCGGTCGGGCCTCTGCCCCGGCGGTCGACCGCCGTGCCCGGCGTCGGGGCGGCGGCGGCCGGGTCCCCGGGCAGCGGGACGACCGTGCCGACCGGGAGCCAGTCCGCCGCGGGCAGGTGGCCGTCGACGGGGGTGTCGGCCCGGTCCGGCTGCCGGCGCGGCGCGCGCACGACGTCGATCCCCGCGACGACGCCGGTGCCGCCCCCGGCGACCGCCCGGCGGGCGGCGGCGAGCACCGGCAGCGCGGCGGCCGCGAGCGCGGCGACCGGGCCGGCGAGCAGGGCGGCGAACCCCGGGACCCACAGTGCCAGGAGCGCACCAGGGACAAGGGGCGCGCGTGCCGAGCGGCTCTCAGGAAGTCCCCATCTCCTGGACGCCCGGCGTTCATCTGCGGCGGCCACACTCGGTGCGGACGACACGCGCGAGAGGGGTGCGGCGGATGCAGGCGGTACGGGACGTGGGCACGCGGTACTCGTGGGTCCAGGTGGAGCACCCGGTGTACGTCGTCGACTTCCTGGCCTCGGCGGGCGCACCCGCGGAGCGCTGGCGGCTGGTCGACGGCGGCGACGTGCTCGAGGTGCTCGAGTGGGTCGGCCGGCACCAGCGCGGCCGGGCCGTCGCGGTCAGCCTGGAGGTCGAGGACGTGGGCGGCTTCTCGCTCGTGCAGCTCACGCCGGCCGAGGGGCTGCGGCAGGTCGCCGGCTGGTGATCCCGCCGCGCGGGTCGGGCGCCGGTCAGGTGCCCGTCAGCGCGCGCAGCAGCGGCGGGCCGAGCAGCAGCCCGAGCAGGAACGCCCAGCCCGCCGTGAGCCGGCGCTCCGGCGCGGTGAGCCCGCGGCGGTCCCAGGCCGGCGTCGGCTCCAGCGCGAGGTAGGCGATCGCGACCGGCCACGCGTGCACGCCCAGCCAGAACCACGCCCAGCGCGTCGCGAGCCGCGGCTCGGGTCCGGCGATCAGGGTGAGCGGCAGCGCGACGAGGGCACCGAGCCCCAGGTACAGCTGCCACGCCGGGCTCGAGCGCGTGGGGAGCTCCTCGACCTGCCGCACCTCGACGTCCCGCGGTGACGCGGCCGCCGCGGCGAGCAGCCGGCGGCCCTCGTCGACCGGCTCGTCCGAGATCGAGTCGAACCGGTAGGTCGCGCGCCCGGGCCGGCCGTCGCCGGTCCACGCCACCCCGACCCCGCCGATCGTCGGGACGGTCGGTCGCTCGATGGTCATCGTCGCGACCTCGCCCGCGGCCAGCGCCGCCTCCAGCTGGTCCGCCGTGCGGTCGACCGGGCGCAGCGTCGCCTGCACGGCGCCCGCGGCGAGCACCGCGAGCAGCACCAGCCGCACCACCAGGTGCAGGCGCGACGACGGCCGCACCGGGCGCCCGGCCGGGAGCGTGGCGGCGGGGACGAGGACGCTGGTCACGGTGCTCAGCGCGAGGCGAGCAGCGCGGTGAGCGGCGTGCCGAGCAGCAGGCCGATCAGCAAGCCCCACCCGCCCGTGAGCCGGCGCCCGGGCGCGCGGGCCGGCTCGCGCCGCCACGCCGCCGTCGGCTCCAGCAGCAGGTAGACGACCGCCGCCGGCCAGACGTAGGCGACGAGCCAGAACCACGCCCACCGGGTCGCCAGCCGGGGCTCTGGGCTCGCGATGATCGTCACGGTCAGCGCGACGAGCACTCCGAGCGCGAGGAGGGCGTCCGGGGCGTCGTACGAGCCGAGGCCCGACCGGTCGGCGCCCGCGGGCCGCAGCAGCGCGTAGGCGACCGAGGCCAGCACCACGACGAGCAGGACCAGGCGCGCCGCGAGGTGCGCGGTCGACGACGGCGGCACGAGGCGCGGACCCGGTGCGGCCGGAGGTGGCGGTGGCGGGGCGGTGGGCAGGCTCATCACCGCCACGCTAGGCCAGCGACCCGCCGCCGCGTGCGGCTTCCGCGGCCCGGATCCGGCTCCGCTCCGCCGGCCCGATCCCCGGGTCGGTCGAGCGCGTCAGGCGTCCGCGCCTGCGCCCGGCTCGGCCTCCGACCACGACCCGGCGACGTTCACCGCCGAGCGGGCCGACCGGGCGGTGCGCGCCGGGGTCGCCTCCGTGCTGGGCGGGGTGACCGGCGTGGTGGTCTGGGTCGACTGAGGCGTCAGACCAGGCCGACGCGCGCGAACCCCTCGACCAGACCCTCGGCCTGCGGCCCGGCCACGACCAGGTCGGCGACGGCCAGCACCCGCGGGTCTGCCCCCTCGATGGCGACACCGGTCCCGGCGTGCTCGAGCATCTCCAGGTCGTTGAGCCCGTCCCCGAACGCGATCACGTGCTCGCGCGGGACGCCGAAGTGCGCCGTGACCGCCTCGATGCCGAGCGCCTTGTGCACGCCGACCAGGTAGATCTCGCCCGCGGACTCGCCCATCGCGGCGATCGAGCTGGGCAGGATGCCGAGGCGGTCCCCGAGCTCCGCGCCGAGCTCCGGCCACGGGACCGCCGCGCCGAAGTAGGTGATCTTGGCGAACGAGCAGGAGCCGAGGTCCTCGCGCGTCTCCAGCGCCTTGAGGATCTCGAGCGGGCTCGCGGCGCCGTCGGTGCCGCCGTCGGCGCGGCCGAAGTGGCCGCCGAGCAGCTCCCCGAGCCGGCGGTCGACGCCGGGCCGGCCGTACAGCGCGCCGGGCGCCTCCAGGAGGTAGGCGGCGTCGTGCCGGTCCAGCACCTCGACGGCCCGCGCCGCGAGGTCGGGCGGGAACCGCTGGTCGCGCAGCACCACGCCGTCGACCTCGACGTAGCCGCCGGCCGACGCCACGACCCCGTCGAACCCCGCCGCGCGGACCCGCTCCGGGAGCATCGACATCGGGCGGCCGGTGCACAGCAGGACGCGGTGCCCGTTGGCCCGGGCGGCGCGCACGACCCGCTCGTGCCCCGGGGGGACCTCGCCGTGGTGCGCGTAGGTCCCGTCGACGTCGAGGAACACGTACCGGGGGGCCGAGGGCGCGGGAGTCACGCCCCCATCCTCCCGCACCCACCGCGGGCTACGGGTGTATGGCAAAAACCTACAGGGTGTAGGTTGTAGGTCGTGACGCGCGCCGGACTGACCCCCGCCCTCGTCGTCGCCGACGCCGCGGCGCTGGCCGACGAGGCCGGTTTCGACGCGCTCACGCTGTCCGCCGTCGCCCGGCGGCTGGGGGTGCAGACCGCCAGCCTGTACGCGCACGTCCGGGACCGCGGCGCGCTGCTCGACGGCGTCACCGCCCTCGCGATGGCCGAGGTGGCGGCGCGGATCGCCACGGGGATCGCCGGGCGGTCGGGCCGGGACGCGCTGCGCGGGTACGCCGACGCGTTCCGCGACTACGCGCGCGAGCACCCCGGCCGCTGGGCGGCGATGCAGCGCCGCGCGGGCCCGGCCGCCGTCGCCGCGCCGTCGGCGGTGGACGTCGTCGCGCTCACCGACGCCCTGCTGCGCGGCTACGCCGTCCCGGCCGACCAGCGTGTGCACGTCATCCGGCTGCTCGGCAGCACCATCAACGGCTTCGTCCAGCTCGAGCGCATCGGCAGCTTCGACCACAGCGCGCCCGCCCCGGCGGACTCCTGGGGCCGGACGGTCGACGCGCTCGACTCCCTGCTGCGGGCCTGGCCCGCCCCCGACACCGAGGACACCCCCGCATGATCGACGTCCCCCCGACCGACCTCGCCGCGCTGGTCCGCGGCGCCGCCTGGACCGAGCGCACCGCGCGCGGGCTGCGGCCGCACCGGCTGCCCGCGTGGGTGGGCCGGCAGCTCGGCGACCCGCAGCTGGCGGCGATGGAGGCGCAGCCCTCCGGCGTCCGGCTGGCGTTCGCGACCGAGGCCACCGCCGTCGAGGTCGTCCTGCACCCGACCCGCCTGGCCTACCGGCAGGTCGAGCGCCCGCGCGGCGCCGTCGACCTGGTCGTGGACGGGGCCGTGCTCGCGAGCGAGCCGCTGACCGGCGGCGACGCGATCGAGACCGACCTCGCGACGGGGGCGTCCGCGCTGCTCCCCGGCGCGCCGCAGACCGTCGTGCTCGCCGGCCTGCCCGCGGGGGACACGACGGTCGAGGTGTGGCTGCCGCACAACGAGTCGGTCGAGGTCGTGGCCCTGCGGGCCGACGCGCCGGTCCGCCCCGCGCCCGACGACCGCCCGGTGTGGGTGCACCACGGCTCGTCGATCAGCCAGGGCTCCAACGCGGCGACCCCGGCCGGCACCTGGCCGGGGGTCGCGGCGCGGCTCGGCGGGGTCGACCTGCGGAACGTGGGCCTGGGCGGCAGCGCGCTCGTCGACCCGGCGACCGCCCGCGTGATCCGCGACGCGCCGGCCGACCTGATCAGCGTGGCGCTCGGCATCAACGTCGTGAACCTCGACGGCATGCGGCGGCGGACGTTCGAGGCGGCGGTGCACGGGTTCCTCGACACCGTGCGCGACGGCCACCCCGACACCCCGCTGGTGCTCGTCACGCCGATCTTCTGCGGGATCCACGAGGACACCCCCGGGCCCGGGGCGTTCGACCCGGCCGAGCTCGCCGCGGGCCGGGTGCGGTTCGTGGCGACGGGCGGGGACGACCTGTCGAACGGCCGGCTCACCCTGCGGGTGGTCCGGGACGCCCTGGCCGCCGTGGCGGGGCGCCGGACGGACGACCCGCACCTGCACCTGCTGGACGGGCTGTCGCTGTACGGCGAGGCGGACGCCGCGGCGCACCCGCTGCCCGACGAGCTGCACCCGGACGCCGCGACGCACCGGCTGATCGGCGAGCGGTTCGCCGCGACGGCGTTCGCGGCGGGCGGGCCGCTCGGGGCGCCGCGGGGCTGACGCCGGCCGGGGCCCCGGCGGGACATCCGGTCGCCGAACCGGCCACGCGGGCGCGCTCCGGTCGGTAGCGTCGACGCCGGGCCGCCCGCACCGGAGGCGCCCCGCCCCCCGGGGCGGCACCGGGACGACCCGACGGAGGACCGTGAGCGCGATCAAGCCCTGGCACGTCACGCTCGCGGTGGTGGTCGTGCTGACGGTCTCCGCCGTCGTGTGGTTCGCCGTGAGCCTGGTCCGGGCCGCGCGCCGGCGCTGACCCGCAGGTCTCAGACCCGGAACGCCGCGATCTGCGTCGCCAGGTCGCGCGACGCGTCCGCCACCCGCGCCATGTCGCCGTCGACGCGCGCCAGCGTGCCCGCGCTGAGCTCCGCCGCGGCCGCGACCGACCCCAGCCCCGCCGCGATCTCGCCGGCCCCGGTGGCCGCCTCGGCGACGCCGCGGGACATCTCGGACGTGGTCGCCGTCTGCTCCTCGACCGCGGAGGCGATCGTCAGCTGGTAGTCGTTGATCCGGCCGATGATGCGCGAGATGCCGTCGATCGCGTCGACCGCCCCGGTCGTGTCGCCCTGGATCGCCTCGACCCGGCGGGCGATGTCCTCGGTGGCGCGGGCGGTCTCGGTCGCGAGCTCCTTGACCTCGCCCGCGACGACCGCGAAGCCCTTGCCGGCCTCCCCGGCGCGCGCGGCCTCGATGGTGGCGTTGAGCGCGAGGAGGTTGGTCTGCTCGGCGATGGACGTGATCACCTTGACGACGTCCCCGATCTCCTGGGAGGAGGCGCCGAGGCGGGCCACGGTCGCGTTCGTCGCGCTCACCTCGGACATCGCCTCCGTGGCCACCTTCGCGGCCTGCGTCGCGTTCTGCGCGATCTCGCGGATGCTCGCGCCCATCTGCTCGGCGCCCGCCGCGACCGCCTGCACGTTCCGGGACACCTGCTCCGCGGACGCGGAGACGGCGCCGACCTGCGCGCTGGTCTCCCGCGCCGCGGCGGCGCCCTCGGCCGCGGCGCCGCGCAGCGAGCCGACGGTGGCGTCCGAGCCCTGCGCGGTGCGGGCGACCTGGCCGACCAGCGCCGACACCGCGGCCACCGCGTCGTCGAGCGCCTTGCCCGCACGGGAGATCTCGCCGCCCGCGTCCAGGCCGGTGCGGCGCGTCAGGTCGCCCTGCGCGAGCGCGGCCGCGACCTCGGAGATGCGGCCGGCCGGCCCCGCGATGTCCCGGGTGACCTTGCGCCCGGCGTACGCCGCGAACGCCGCGGACAGCACCCCGAGCCCCACGAGCACCGCGCGGCCCTGCTCCTGCTCGGCCTGCTGCCGCGCCTGCAGGTCCTGCACCCGCTCCTCGGCCGAGGCCTGGATCTGGTCCGCCAGCGTCAGCACCTCGTCGTACGACGCGCCGGCGGCGCCCTCGTTGATGGAGGTCAGCGCGGCCGCGTAGTCCGCGGGGTCGCCGGTCGCGAGCAGGGCGACCACCTCGTCGTCGCCCGCGAAGAAGGAGTCCCAGGCGCCCGCGAGCCCGTCGAACGCCCGCTGCTCCTCGGCCGTCGCTCCGGTGGTGTCGAGGTCCGCGAGCCACGCGCGCACGTCCGCCCCGGTCGCGAGCAGGCTGCTGCGGTTGTACGCCGAGTCGGCCAGCGCCGCCTCCGGTCCCTGGGCCGCCGCGTCCGCGACCACCAGGCCCTGCCACCCGGTGGCGTCGGCGATCTGGAACCGCGCCTCCTCGGCCAGCCGCAGCACCCGGTCGGCGTCTGCGATCCGCTCGGCGTAGGACCGCTGCACCTGCGCGGTGACGACGCCCAGCGCGATCGCGACGACGATGAGCGAGGTCAGCAGCCCGAAGACCGCCGCCATGCGCGCGCCGATGGACTGCCGGTTCCAGCTGCTGGTCACGGGACCGCCGTTTCGGGTGGGGGGTGGGTCGGACGCCGCCTCCCATCGGCAGCGGCGCGGTGCGCGGGAGAGGTCCGCCCGGGTGAACCCCGCCGCCCCCGGCGACGTAGCGTGGGGAGCCGTGCCCTCAGAACGCGGATTCGGTCCCCGGTTCGTCGCGCCGGTGCTGATCGGCCCCGTCCTGAACCCCATCAACACCACGATGATCTCGGTCGCGCTGGTGCCGATCTCCCGGGACCTGGGCATCCCGACGTCCCGCGCGATCTGGCTGGTCGCCGGCCTGTACCTCGCGAGCGCGGTCGCCCAGCCCGTGATGGGCCGGTTCGCGGACCTGCTCGGCCCGCGCCGGGTCTACACGGCCGGCCTGGTCGGCGTGCTGGTCGCCGGGGTCCTGCCGCTGCTGTGGTCCGGGTTCGGCGGCGTGCTCGCGGCGCGGGTGCTCATCGGGCTCGGCACGTCCACCGCGTACCCGTCGGCGATGACGCTGATCAGCGACCAGTCCCGCCGGGCGGGCCGGCCGACGCCGCCCGCGCTGCTGTCCGGCCTGTCGATCGCGAGCCTCACCACGTCCGCGGTCGGGCCGGTGCTCGGGGGCGTGCTGATCGCGGCGTTCGACTGGCGGGCGATCTTCCTGGTCAACGTGCCGCTCGCCCTCGTCGCCCTGGCGATGACGGCGGCCTGGGTGCCGCGCGACGACGAGCGGCCGCGGCGGGAGGCGCCGGGGCCGCGCGCCGGCGTCGACGTGCTCGGCATCGTGCTGTTCGCGACCGGCCTCGCGGCGCTGCTGGTGTTCCTGCTGGAGCTCGCCCGCCCGCTGTGGTGGCTGCTCGCCGCCGCGGTGCTGCTGCTGGTGGCGTTCGTGCTCTGGGAGCGGGGACGGGCGGCGCCGTTCGTCGACGTGCGGATGCTCGCGCGCAACGGCGCGCTGACCCGGACCTACGCGCGGATGTTCCTCGTGTACCTCGCCGCGTACTCCGTGGTCTACGGGTACTCCCAGTGGCTCCAGGGCGCGGCCGGCTACGACCCCGACGCCGCCGGGCTGCTCCAGCTGCCGACGGCGGTGCTCGCCGGGCTGGCGTCCGTCGCCGTCGCGCGGAACACCCGGCTCCGGCCGCCGCTGGTCGTCGCCGGGGCGCTGGCGGTGACCGGCGGCACGCTGCTGCTCGTGCTGACCTCGGCGTCGCCGGTGTGGCTGCTGCTCGTGGTGGCCGCGGTGTTCGGGGTGCCGCAGGGGCTGGCGTCGGTGTCGAACCAGGCGGCGCTGTACCGGCAGGCGCCGCCGGACCAGATCGGCACCGCCTCCGGGCTGTCCCGGACCTCGGTGTACCTCGCCGCGATCGGGTCGTCCGCAGTGATCGGGCTCGTGTTCGGGGAGCAGCCGACCGACGCGGGGCTGCGCGCGATCGGCTGGCTGGTGCTCGCCGCGGGCGCGGGCGCGACGGTCCTGGCGGCGGTGGACCGGGCGCTGGGGCCGCGCCGGGGGTGAGCGCGCGGCGTGAGGACCTCACGCGCCGGCGTCGTGCCGGGCGAGCACCCGCAGCCCCGCCGCGACCTCGGAGCCAAGGTCCGTCGACGGGTCCAGGAGCCACTGCGCCTGCGCGCCGTCCCACAGCGCCACCAGCTGCCGGCCGAACCGCTCCGGGTCCACGTCGGGGTGCGCCCACCCGGCCGCCTGGAGCTCGCGCAGGATCTGCGCGTAGCTCGCGACGGTGCGCCGGGTGCGCTCGGCGAGCCAGGCGTGCGCGGGGTGGCCGGGGTCGAGGCCCTCGGCGCACATGCTGGCGAACAGCCGGACGACGTGCGGGTCGGAGTGCTGGGCGCGGATCGCCGCCGCGAGGGTGGCCTCCGGGTCCGGCACCTCGGCGAGCCCCGGCGTACCGGGCTCGGGGCGCAGGCGGGCGTCCGCGTGCTCGAGCGCCGCGACCAGCAGGTGGTCCCGGGACGGGAACAGGTGCAGCACCTGGGCCTCGGTGAGCTGCGCGCGCCGGGCGACCTCCGCCATCGTCAGGCTCCGGTGACCCGCCTCGACGACCAGCTCGTGGGCGACGCGGCCGAGGGTCTCGACGCGGCCGCGCGTCTTGCCGTACGGGCCGCGCCGGGGGCGGGTCTCGGTGGGCATGCCGACACCCTAGCGAGGCCCCGACCTCCCCTCGACAGCGAAAAACAAGCAGGCTAGATTTTCGACCCGCCACGGCGCCGCGCACCCCGCGCACCGCCCCCGGAGCGAGGAGCCCGCCGGTGATCGAGGTCGCGGTCGTCGAGGACGAGGACGTCGCCGTGCAGCGCCTGACCGCCGCGCTGCGCCGGTACCAGGCCGAGCGCGGCGTCCCGCTGCACGTCAGGCGGTACACGGACGGCACGGGGCTGGTCGCCGGGTACCGACCGGGGACGGACCTGCTGCTCCTGGACGTCGGGATGCCCGGGCTCGACGGCCTCGCCGCGGCCGAGCTGGTCCGCCGCCGGGACCCCGACGTCGCGATCGTGTTCGTCACGAACGCCGCGGCGCAGGCGGTCCGGGGCTACGCGGTCGGGGCGCTCGGCTTCCTGCTCAAGCCCGTGCCGTACGACGCGCTGGCGCGCGAGATCGACCGGGCCGTGGAGCGCGCGCGGTCCCGCGCGGACGCCACGGTCGACCTCGTGGCCGAGGACGGCCCGCTGCGGCTGAGCACCGCCGACGTCGTCTGCCTGGAGGCCTCCCGGCGCCGGGTCGTGGTCGACACGCTCGACGGCCGGTACGCCGTCGCCGGGCCGCTCAAGCAGCGCGAGCGCGACCTCGCCCCGCACGGGTTCTTCCGCTGCCACCACGGCTACCTGGTCAACCTGCGGCACGTCGTGGCCGTCCGGCAGGCCACCTGCCGGCTGGTGACCGGGCGCGAGGTGCCGGTGAGCCGGCCGCACCGCGCCGCGTTCCTCGCCGCCCTCACGGACCGGCTGGCGGCGCGGGGCGCCTGACGCGCGACAGGTTGTGCGCCGCGCGACGCGAGTTGTTCCCCGGCCCCGGGCCGGACCCGGTCCCGGTGCTTCGATCGCCGCGCACCCCCAGGGCGTCGCAGTCGACGACCCGTGAGAGATGAGGTCATCGATGTCCACGAAGCAGCCCAGGCGGCTGTCGACACCCGTCGCGGTCGGCGCGTACGTCCTGTGCGCCGCGCTCGCCGGCGGGCTCGTCGTCGGCAACGCCTACGCCACCACGTACTCCGACCTGATCTCGGTCTACCTCGACCAGCCCACCCAGAAGGTGGTCTCGGCCGACGGCACCGACGCCGAGTACTTCACCTCCGGCTTCACGTCCGACGACGACCGGCAGGCGCACCTGGCCGACGTCGGCACCCGGATCTCCGCCGGCGGCATCACCCTGCTGGAGAACGACGGTTCCCTGCCGCTCGCCGGCGACGCGCGGATCAGCGTGTTCGGCCAGGACGCGGTCGACCCCGTCTACGGCGGCGGCGGTGCCGGCTCCGTCGACACGTCGAAGGCCGTGACCCTGGAGCAGTCGTTCGCGGACGCCGGGTTCGAGGTGAACCCGACGCTGTGGGACTTCTACGAGTCGGGCCCCGGCCAGGACTACCGCAAGACCACGCCCGACGTGTACGGCGAGGGCGCGTTCGCGGTGAACGAGGTCCCGCAGGGCGTCTACACCGACGAGGTCCGGGCGTCCTACGCGGACTACGCCGACGCCGCGGTCGTCGTGCTCGGCCGCTCCGGCGGCGAGAGCAAGGACCTGATCGCGACCGGCGGCGCCGGCGACGGCACCTACCTCCAGCTCACCGCGGAGGAGCGGGACCTGCTCGCGGCCGTCACCGACGAGTTCGACACCGTGGTCGTCCTGCTGAACACGCAGAACCCGGTCGAGCTCGGCTTCCTCGAGGAGTACCCGGTCAGCGCGGCGCTCTGGGTCGGCTCCTTCGGCCAGACCGGCGCGGCCGCGGTGGGGCAGGTGCTCTCCGGCGAGGTGAACCCGTCGGGCGCGCTCGTCGACACCTACGCCTACGACTCGACGAGCGCCCCGAGCATCGCGAACCTGGGCTCGTACGACCTCACGAACTCCGAGGTCGACCGCGGGGACAAGTACATGGTCTACGCCGAGGGCGTGTACGTCGGGTACCGGTACTACGAGACCCGGTACGAGGACACGGTCCTCGGTGCCGCGGGCGTCGGCGACTTCGACTACGCCACCGCCGTGCAGTACCCGTTCGGCTACGGGGGGTCGTACACGACCTTCGACTGGTCCGACTACGCCGTGACCGAGGGCGACGACGCGTTCGAGGTCGCCGTCACGGTCACCAACTCCGGCGACGCCGCGGGCCGGGACGTCGTGCAGGTCTACCTGCAGCAGCCGTACACGGACGAGGACCGCGCGCACGGCGTCGAGAAGCCCGCCGTCGAGCTGGCCGGGTACGCCAAGACCGCGTCGCTGGAGCCGGGCGCGTCCGAGACGGTCACCGTCGAGGTCCCGCGCGAGCTGATGAAGTCCTACGACGCCGACGGCGCGGGCACCTACGTCGTCGACGCGGGTGACCACTACCTCGCCGCCGGCACGGACGCCCACGTCGCGCTGAACAACATCCTCGCCGCCAAGGGCTTCACGACGGCCGACGGCATGGACGCGGACGGCGACGCGGCGTTCGCCTGGTCGACGACCGTCGACGCGCGCGACGCCACCACCTACGCGGTGTCCGCCGAGACCGGCGCGCCCGTGACCAACCAGTTCGACGACGTCGACCTGCGGACCTACGACGAGGGCTTCACCTACCTGAGCCGCTCCGACTGGACCGGCACCTGGCCGACGACCTACGCCGACGGCGCCTGGGCGGCCCCCGACGCGCTGCTCGCGGACCTGGAGATCCCGGACGTCGAGGACCCGGACGCCGAGCTGCCGGCCACCGGGACCGTGAGCGAGGAGTACGGCGAGCTGTCCGCCGCCACCCTGGTGGGCGAGCCCTACGACTCCCCGTCGTGGGACGCGCTGCTCGACCAGATGACGGTGACCGAGCTCGACGCGCTCACCCGGATCGGCGGCTACGCCACCAAGCGCGTCGACTCGATCCAGCTCCCCGCGACCGTCGACAAGGACGGCCCCGCCGGCATCTCCGACACCCTCGTCGGCGGCCAGGGCGGCATGGGCTACCCGCCGGCGGTCGTCCTGGCGTCGTCCTGGGACGACGCGCTCGCGGAGGAGTTCGGCGCGGCGATCGGCGAGGACTCCCTCGACCTCGGCGTCGCGGGCTGGTACGGCCCGGCGGCCAACATCCACCGCTCGCCGTACAGCGGCCGGAACTTCGAGTACTACTCGGAGGACCCGGTCCTGTCGGGCGCGATGAGCGCGGCGGTCGTCGAGGGCGCGCAGTCGAAGGGCGTCCTCGTCTTCATGAAGCACTTCGCGCTCAACGACCAGGAGACCGACCGCATCGGCCTGGCCACGTTCGCCGACGAGCAGGCCGTCCGCCAGCTCTACCTGGCGCCGTTCGAGATGGCGGTCCGGGACGGCGGCGCCCGCGGCATGATGGCGTCGATGAACCGCCTCGGGGCGACCTGGAGCGGCGCGCACGCCGGCCTGATGACCGGCGCGCTGCGCGACGAGTGGGGCTTCGAGGGCGTCGTCGTCACCGACCAGGCCTCGTTCGAGGTGTTCGCCTACGAGGACCTGCGCGCGGGCCTCGACGCCGGCACCGACCTGTGGCTCAACACCGACGCGACGCTGTGGAAGCTGACCGACGACCAGATGACCCCGTCGGTCGTCGCCGACATGCGGCGCGCCGCGCACCACATCGCCTACGCGGTGACCGCGTCCAACGCGATGAACGGCCTCGCGGCCGACAGCCGGCTCGTCGCCGTGACGCCGCCGTGGAAGTGGGCGCTGTACGCGGCCGACGTCCTCGTCGGGCTGCTGCTGGTCGGCGCGGTCGTGCTGGTGACCCGGAGGCTCGTGCGGCAGCGTCGCTCCGGCGGCGGGACGCCGGGTGCGCCGCGGCCGGCGACCCGCGTGGACGAGGGCGCGCCGGTGAGCTGACCCGGCTCACCGCCGGCGACGGCAGCGGGTCGAGGTCGGCACCCCCGGGTGCCGACCTCGACCCGTCCCTGCTGAGATCGCGCCGGGGCTACCGGAGCGGCACCCGCAGCACCCGGTCGTCCCCCGCGCGCGGGGTGCCGCGGCCGTCGGTGTTGCCGGTGACCACCCAGAGCGACCCGTCGGGCGCCGCGACCGCGTCCCGCAGCCGCCCGTAGGTGCCCGCGAACAGGTCGACGGCCGTGCCCGGCGCCGCGGTCGGCACCGCGCGCAGCACCGAGCCCTTGAGGTTCGCCACGTACAGGGTCCCGTCGAGGAAGGCGACGCCGCTGGGGCTCGCGGCGTCGGGGGTCCACTGCTGGACCGGGTCGACATATCCCTCGCGCCCGGCGATCCCCTCGACCACCGGCCAGCCGTAGTTGGCGCCCGGGGTGATCACGTTGAGCTCGTCCCAGGTGTCCTGGCCGAACTCGGTCGCGTACAGCGCGCCGTCGTCCGACCACGCCAGGCCCTGGACGTTGCGGTGCCCGAGGCTCCACACCGGGGAGCCCGGGAACGGGTTGTCCCCGGGGACGGCGCCGTCCGGGGTGACCCGGAGGATCTTGCCCGCGAGCGACCCGGGGTCCTGCGCCGCGTCCCGCCGGCCGGCGTCGCCGGTGCCGACGTAGAGCATCCCGTCGGGCCCGAACGCGATCCGGCCGCCGTCGTGGTTCGCCGCGGCGGGGATGCCGTCGAGCACCGGTTCGCGCGGCCCGAGCCCCAGCGCACCGGGGTCGCCCTCGACCGGGAACCGGTCGACGCGGTTGCCGTCGGCGGTGGTCGCGTAGGCGTAGAGGTACCCGTCGGCGACGGCCAGGCCCAGGAGGCCGCCCTCGCCGGACGGGGCCACGTCGGGCACGGTCCCGACGACGCGGGTCCCGCCGTCGCCGGTCGGCTCGAGCACCTCGGCGCGCTCCCGCGTGCTGATCAGGGGGGTGTCGCCGAGGAAGGCCACCGACCACGGGACGTCGAGCCCCGTGAGCACGTCCTCGGGCGCCGCGGTCGGGGTGGCGACCGCGCCCGGCGGCGCGGGGGTGGCCGGGTCGGTGGGCTCGGCGGCAGGCGGCGGGGTGCACGCCGCCGCGAGGACCACCGCGAGCAGGGCGGCGGCCGCGGCGAGCCGTGTGCGGGTCATCGGGCCTCCCGTCGTCGGGGCGGTGCGGTCGGCTGCGGGCGGTGCGGGGGCCTGCGGTCGCCGCCCCGGCCATCGTCCCCGCCGCGCCCGGGACGCGCGCGCGGACGGGCTGCACGGGAGACGTGGAGATCCCGGGCAGGGCCGCCGGCCCCGCGCGGGACCGGGACCTAGGGGACGGGGGAGGGCGGCCGACCCGTGCGACCCTGGTGCGGACACTTCGAGGGGGGCACACCCGAAGGAGTCAGCCTGATGACGACTCGCCCGACGACGACACGCGCCCGCTCGCGCCGCACCCCGTCCGGCCTCGCCCGGGGGCTGCGCGCGGCGCTCGTCGCCTGCCTCGTCGCCCTGCCGCTCGCCGCGTGCGGCGGCGCGGACGCACCCGGTGACGACGGCGACCAGGTCGGGTACGGCGGTGGAGCCGAGGGCGTGGTGGCCCCGGCGCTCGCGGACGTCACCGCACCCGCGGCGGCCGACGCGACCGGCGGCATCCCGATCAGTCAGGCCGGCGTCGGGGTGGCGGGCACCGGCGACGTCGTCGTCGACGTGTACGCCGACCCGTGGTGCCCCTGGTGCCAGCGGTTCGACGAGCAGTACTCGGACGCGCTCATGGACCTGGTCGACCAGGGCGGTGTCACCGTCGTGCACCGGCCGCTCGCGTTCCTGGACGCCCGGTTCGGCGGCACGTACTCGACCCGCGTCGTCAACGCGCTGGCCGTCGTCGCCGACGAGTCCCCCGAGCACTACGTCCAGGTGCTGCACGCGCTGATGGCCGCCCAGCCGCCGACCGACCGGCCCGCGGGCCTGCCCGACGAGGAGATCGCCCGGATCGCCGTCGAGGCCGGCGTGCCGGCGGGCGTCGCGGAGCGGTTCACCGCGGTGCGGCCGACCCCGTACGAGGTGACGACCGCGGGCGGCGGCACCGAGGAGCGGACGGCGACGTCCCGGGTGTTCGCGCCGTGGGTCGCCGCCGCGACGCACCAGGCCGCGCTCGACCTGGCGGAGGTCCGGGTGCCGACGATCCTGGTCGACGGCGTGCCGGTCGACGACTGGACGGAACCGGGCAGCCTCACGGACCTGGTCGCCGCGGCCGTCGCGGCGCGCGGGTGACGGCGGGTCCCGCACCCGGTCAGCACCCCGTGCTGCGGCCGTCAGCCGTGGGTCACTCGGTGGCGCTGCGCCTGGCGGACGCCGTCGTCGTGCGCGGCGGACCGTGCAGCTGCGCGTCGACGACGGCCTGCAGCTCGCCGGCCGACGGCAGCGCGGCCCGGGCGTCCGCCGGGAGGCCCTGGTAGTCGGCCACGGCGACCGGAGCGCTCGTGGAGGCCAGGGCGTACTTCACGGCCGACTCGTCGCGACCCGTGCACAGCAGGATCCCGACGGTGGGTCGGTGGATCTCGGGGCGGCGCACGAGGTCGTCGACGGCCGCGACGTAGGCACCGAGCTGCCCCAGGTGGGCAGGGGAGAAGTCCCCGACCTTGAGCTCGACCACGACGTAGCGCAGCTGCTCCACGTGGAACAGCAGCAGGTCGATGACGAACTCCCCGCCGTCGCCGATCCTGAGGTGGTACTGCCGGCCGATGAGCGCCATCCCGCGTCCGAGCTCCATCAGGGTCTCCTGCAGCCGGTCGATCAGCGCCTGCTCGACGTCGCGCTCCCGGCGGGTGGGCACCAGGCCGAGGTGCTCGAAGACGTACGGGTCCTTCACCAGCTCGCGCGCGAGGTCGGAGTCGACCGGGTCGAGGGTGTCGGCGAAGTTCGCCGGCGCGGCCCCGACGGCGGCGCGGGTGCCGACGGCGATGTGGTGCAGCAGCACGCTGCGCGACCAGCCCTCGTCGACGGCTCGAGCGGCGTACCAGTCGCGGTCGTCCCGGGTCTTCAGGCGGTCGAGCAGCACGGTGACGTGCCCCCACGGCAATCGTCCAACAGCTTGTTGGACGAACTCGGACTCGGTGGGCCACGCCTTGGCGGCTCTCCGCATGTAGAGGAGGTTCGCGCGCGACCAACCGCGCTGCTCGGGAAACTCCCGCTTGAGGTCGGCGGCGAGCCGCTCCACGACACGCGAGCCCCACCCGCGGACGTCCTGACGGTCCAGGATGTCGCGGCCGATCGACCAGTACAGCCGCATCACCTCGGTGTTGGCGGCCCGGGCCGCGCGGAGCTGCGTCTGGCGGACCCGGAGCTTGAGGTCGGCCAGGAGGTCCGCATACCCCGACGGCTCGACATCGGTCCCGGTGCTGTCGCTCACACACCCGATCCTGCACGTCGCGATCCGCCACCTAGGTCGCGGTGGGATGGCCGAGAGGGTGCCTCCGTCGCACCGGTCCGGTCCTGGCGTCAGGACGCCGGGCTCGCGAGGTGGCGGGTCGGCAGGCCGTCGAGCCGCCGGTACAGCCACGCGGTGGTCGCGAACCCGACCGGGTAGGCGAGGGCCAGCCCGACGAGGCACACCATCGACCCGGCCGACCCGAGCAGCGCGACGGCGAGCACCAGCAGGATCGTCGTCCCCAGGTGGCGGCTCGCGAGCCGGGCGCTCTCCCGGATCGCCGCGACCGGCCCGAACCCGCGGTCGAAGGACAGGTACACCGCGTACTGCCCGAGCAGGGCGATCACCAGGCCGGGCAGGTAGAGCAGCAGCAGACCGACCCCGGTCAGGAGCGCGAGCAGCAGCGCGGTGGCGACGGGGCGACCGAGCCCGCGCGGCGTCCAGAACTCGCGAGCGCCGAAGGGCCGGCCGTCCACCAGGGCGAGGCCGAACCGCGCCCCGAGCACCTGGACCAGCACCGTGACCGCCTGCAGCGCGACGACCGCGGTGAGCAGCCCGACGAGCGTCGCGGGCGTGACGGCCCAGCTCGTCCCGATCACCTCCGCGCCGGTCCGGGAGCCTGCGGCCTGCGCCTCGACCTGGGCGCGGAGGTCGTCGACCAGCACGGCCAGCACCGGGACGTAGACCGCCGCCACCCCCGCGATCAGCAGGACGACGGGTACCGCGAACAGGCCGATCGCCGCGCCGAGGCGCGCGCGGACGGCCTCCCAGCCGAACCGCAGGGCGTCGCCGACGCCGGGCTCGGGCGGCGGGCCCCACGGCGGGACGGGCGCGGTCGGATCGCTCGGCACCGGTGCTCCTCGGGGTCGTGTCCGCCCCGCGCGGGCGGCCCGCCCCGGACGCTACCGCGCCCCGGGAGCCCGCCCGGTCAGCCCAGCAGCCCCACCACGTACCCGACGAACAGCAGCAGCGCGAAGACCACCACCACCCCGACCAGCGCGTACACCAGCCAGTTCGTGCGGCGGCTCGGCAGGTCGGGCTCCTGGAACGCCGCGCCGGACGTGCTGGACTCGCCGGGCGGGGTGTCGCCGGGGGCGACGCCGCCGCCGGGCTCCAGGCCGGGCGTGTTCTCCGGGTCCGGGTCGGGGGTGCTCGTCATGCGGCCACGCTAGGCACGGGTGCCGCGACCGGCGACCGGGGAGCCCCGCCGCAGGTCGCGGGGCCGCCCTCGCGCGGCGCGAGGGGCGCGCCTAGCGTGGGTCGCACGCGGGCGTCGCGTGACGAGGGGGTCATCATGTCGAGCAGCGAGACCGGGGGCACCACCGGGACCCCGGACAAGGACTACAACCTCATCTGGTTCGCGGAGGCGTGCCTGAGCAACGTCCTGCGGCTGGAGCAGTATGCGGAGGACGCGGACCGGGCGGGGGACACGGAGCTCGCGGAGTTCTTCCGGCGGGCGCAGCACGAGAGCCGCAAGGGCGCCGAGCAGTCGAAGGCGATGCTCGCGCGCCGGCTGCAGGGCTGACGCCCGGCGGTCGTCAGGCGGTGAGGCCCCGGGTCCGGATCGCCTCCGCGACCTCCTGCACGAACCGGTCCATCCGGACCAGCACGTCGCGGTCCCACGGGTCGACGGCCTCGGAGTACAGGTTGAGCGCGATCGTGGTGTCGGCGTCGACCTGCGCCGGCAGGGCGGCGGCGGACCGGAAGCCGGCGTCGGCCGCGGCCGTGCGCCACGCGGGCCAGCGCGTCTCCGCCAGCACGTCCGGCACCAGCTCGCCGCGGAGCTGCTGGATCGCCAGCACGCACGGCCCCTCCGCCGTCTCGACCTCGGTGCGGTCGCAGCGGGCGGCGCGCTCGCTGCTGCTCGCGACCTGGTCGAGGAGCTGGTGGTCGCGGAGGATGATGCTGCACGCGGTCGGGACCCCGACGCGGACGGTGGCCTCCGCCGCGTAGGCGTCCAGGACCGCGGACAGCGGGTCGAGCTCGGCCGACGCGCTCATCGGGTGCCTCCTCCGGCATCTGGGGGAGACGCACTGTCTCACACCCCCGGGCCCAGGTGTGAACCGGCCGGTCAGGCCCGCTCGATGGCGAACGCGGTGAGGAACCCGAGCGCCGTGATCAGGCCGGTGAGCAGGTGCGCCCGCTCGAACGCCTCGGGGATCATCGTGTCCGCCAGCATGGCCAGGATCGCCCCGGCGGCGACCGCGGTGATCGCCGCGACCGTCCCCGCCGACGCGTCCCGCAGGAGCAGCGACCCGACGAGCGCGGCGAGGCCGCTCCCCACGGCGATGCCGGACCACACCCCGAACACGTACCCGGCGCCGCGGCCCGCGCGCTTCATCCCGGCGGCGCTCGACAGCCCCTCCGGCACGTTCGAGATGAACACCGCGGCCAGCACCCCGACCCCGACGCCCTGCCCGCCGAGCACCGTCAGCCCGAGCACCACCGACTCCGGGACGCCGTCGAGCAGCGCCCCGATCGCGATCGCCGCGCCGCTGCCGGCGGTGTCCTGCTCCGACGGCTGCTGGTCGCCGGACCGCTTGCGGTGCCGGGCGCCGCGCCGGGCGAGCGCGAGGTTCGCGGCGACGTACGCCACCGCCCCGCCGAGGAACCCGCCGACCGTGGGCAGCAGGCCGCCGGCGCGCTCCGCCTCGTCCACCAGCTCGAACGCCAGCGCCGAGATCAGCACGCCGGCGCCGAACGCCATGATGCTGGCGACTACCCGCTGAGGGACGCGGACGAACCACGCGACCAGGGCGCCCAGCACCAGCGCGGCGCCGCCCACCAGGCCACAGACGCCGGCCTCGAGCCAGACGGGCACGGTCAGGCCTCCCGGGCCGGGCGCGCGGCGGGACGGGGCTCGGCGGGACGGGGCACGGCGGCCTCCGGTGGTCGGCGGCGCCCCGGGCGACCGCAGGGCGCCGCCACGCTAGGCCCGCGCCGGGCGGACGGCGACCGGAGCGCTACAGCGCGCTGCTCAGCTCGTACCGGTCGCCGCGGTACGCGGACACCGTGTACTCCAGCAGCCGCCCCCGCCACGTCGAGGTCCGCACGAGGTGCAGCACCGGCGACCCCTCGGGGAGGTCGAGGTGCACGGCGTCCCCGGGGTCGACCAGGCGCGCGGTGATGATCTGCCGGCCGCCGTCGAACACGATGCTGTACCGCTCCGCGAGCACGGAGTAGAGCGAGCGGTCGGTGAGGTCGACGTCGGCGAGACCGGGGACGACGTCGGCGTTGAGGTGCACCCGCTCCAGGGCGACGGGCTGGTCGTCGGCGGTGCGCAGCCGGACGATCTTCAGCACGGGGTGGCCGCGCGGCACGTCCAGCACGCTGCTCAGCCAGTCGTCCGCCGGCAGCAGGCCGCCGCCGAGCGTGCGCGCCCCGGAGGAGTAGCCGCGCTGCTGCATGTCGTGCGTGAACGACGTGAGCTGGATGGGCAGCCGGATCGTCGGCTCGTTCACGAAGGACCCGCGGCCCGGGACCCGGCGGATGCGGCCCTCGTCGACGAGCTCGGACAGCGCGCGCCGGGCGGTCATCCGGGAGACGTCGAGCCCGTCGGCGAGCTCGCGCTCGGAGGGGACGGGGTCGCCCGGCGCGAGGTCGCGGTCGATGTGGTCGACCAGCACCGACTTCAGCCACGCGTACTTCGCCACCGACGGCGGCGGCGCGCCGACGACCTCGCGGGTCAGAGGGGTCACGGCTGTCCTTCCGGTGCGGCCGGCGGCTGCTCCCGCCGGCGTCGCCCATTGTGCAGGTCGGGGGCGCGCCCGCGGGCGGCTCGCGCTCAGATCGACGGCACGAGGGCGCGGAACCGCTCCTGCAGCCGGGCGTTGTGGTCCGCGGGGGCGCCCGTGTTCGCGCTGCGCCACGTCGGCAGGTCGGGCTCGGCGTCGAGGGCCGCGACCAGCACGAGGTTCCAGCACAGGGCGTTGGCCAGCGAGGACAGGGGCGCGGTGCGCGGGTCGTCCGGCGGCCAGGCCGCGTCCCCGGGCGGCGCGCCGGTGTCCAGCACGACGTCGGCGAGGTCGGCGAGGCGGCGCCCCGCGCGCAGCGGCGCCGCGGCGGACGCGGCGACCGAGGTCACGGCGACGACCCGGGCCCCGGCGGTGCGGGCGGCCTGCGCGATCTCGACCGGGTACGGGTTGATGCCGGAGCTGGAGAACACCACCAGCCCGTCGCCGGCCCGGATGCCGGCCTCGGCCGCGACCCGCGCGCCCAGCCCGGGCCGGCGCTCGGCGTCGGTGGACGCGGCGGCGCCGTTGAGCGGCAGGACGTCCGGGTGCCACAGCGGGTTGACGAACGGCAGCCCGCCCGCGCGGAAGAACGTCTCCAGCACCCCGGCGAGCGAGTGCCCCGCCCCCGCGGTGTGCAGCACGCGCCCGGCGCGGGCGACCTCGACGACCACGCCGGCGGCGGCGCGGACCGCCTCGGCGTTCTCGGCGGCGACCCGGCGCAGATGCGCGTCGACCAGGGCCCCGTAGCCGGCGACGGCGTCGCTCACCGGGCCACCGCCCCGGCGAGGAGGTCCGCCAGCCCGTCCGCCGTGGCGGACCGGAGGTCGGCGGCGAGCCCCGCGCCCAGCGCCGTCGCGAGCGCGCGCAGCACGTCGAGGTGCGCCTCGGCGTCGGCGGTCGCGAACGCCAGCACCAGGTCGACGGGGTCGTTGGCGGGGTGCCCGAACACGACGGGCTCGCCCAGCCGGACCAGGGAGACGCCGGTGCCGGTGGCGCCCTCCTCGGGCCGGGCGTGGGCGAGCGCGAGCCCGGGCGCGAGCACGATGTACGGCCCGCGCTCCCGCACCGACGCCACGCAGGCCTCGGTGTACCCGGGCCCCGCGACGCCGAGGTCGACCAGCAGGTCGCCCGCGAGCCGGACCGCGGCGGACCAGTCGTGCGCGGACGCCACGTGCCGGGCGCGGGTCGGCGCGGCGGTCACAGCCACCCCGCCTCCTCCAGCGCGGGCCGCAGCCGCCGCTCCAGGGCCTGGTCGTCGACGAAGTCGTCCACCACGACGTTGACGGTGGCGACGCCCGCGAGGTCGTCCATGTGCATGCCCTGGCCGACCAGGACGTCGGGGGACTGGCTCTTGGCGGTGGACAGGTCCGTGTTGTCGACCCGCGCCTCGACGCCGAGGCGCTGCAGCACGGTCTCGCAGGTCATCCGCAGGATGAGGCTGGTGCCCATGCCGAGACCGCAGACGGCGAGCACGGTCAGGGGGACGGGGCGGTCGGGCATCGGGTGCTCCTCGGGTCGGGGGTGGCGGGGTCGTCGGGTCACCCGTCAGGGGCGGACCAGGTCGTCGTCGGCGGGGGCGGCGGGCGCCGCCGCGGCGGCGAGCCGCTCGGCGCGGGCTGCGCGCCGGCCCAGGACGGCGAGCACGACGACGGAGGCGGCGAGCACGGCGCCGGCGACGACCCAGACCCCGGCCGCGCCCAGCGGCTCCAGCACGCCGCCCACGGCGACCAGCACCGCGGACACGACGTACCAGTCCGGGTCGGCGAGGGTCGCGAGCTCGGGCGCCGTGCCGGAGAACACGCCCCAGAACACCCACTGCCCGACGGCGAGGACGACCCCGTTCAGCACGCCGCCGAACACGGCGCCCCGCCAGCCGGCGACCGCGTTGCCGAACACGCCGCCGGCGCCGCCGCCGAAGAACAGCATGATCATCGGCGGTACCAGCACGAACCAGCCGGCGGCGGCGAAGACCCCGAGCAGGACCAGGAACGTGGCGGTCGAGGCGAGGAAGCCCACCATGACCGCGGTGGTCGCCTTCGGGAAGATCACCGGGATGTCGAGCGCGGGGCGTGAGCCCGGCAGCAGCTTGTCCGAGATGCCCTTGAAGGACGGCACGATCTCGGCCAGGAACATCCGGACGCCGAACAGCAGGATCGCGATGCCGCCCGCGAACCGCAGCGCCTGCATGACGCCCCAGGCGAAGGGGGCGAGGTCGTCGCCCGCGACGGCGGCGACCGTCTCCGGGTCGGCGAACGCCAGCGCGACGAGCATGATGACGCCGACGACGAGGGCCGTGGCGACGTTCATGTCCTTGAGGAACGCGACGCCGCGGGGCATCCGGAGCTTCTCGGTGTCGTGCTTCACCGGGTCGCCCAGCCGGAGCGCCTTCGCGCCGTACCCGGTCGCGAGCGCGAGGGTCGAGGTGGTGTGGGCGAGGCCGAACTGGTCGTGGCCCATCACCCGGCGCATGAGCGGGGCGATCCACAGCGGCTGCAGCGTGAAGTAGCAGGCGAGCACGACGGAGCCGGCGCCGACGAGCGTCCAGCGGTCGAGGTCGCCGAACGCCTCGACGAAGCAGGCGGCGACGACGATGCTCATCCAGAGCATGAGGTGGCCGGTCAGGTAGACGTACCGGGCGGACCGGAACAGCCGCACGAGCACCAGGTGCAGCACGAAGCCGCCCGCGATGATGAGCGGCGCCGCGGCGCCGGGGCCGGCGAGGAAGTCGTCGAGCGTGGTCGTCGCCGCGGGGGGTTCGACCCCGACGGCGCTGGACACCACCGCCTGGAAGCTGGCGAGCCCGCCGACGAAGACGTCGATCCCGATCGTCATGATGACCACGCCGATGGCCGCCCGGAGCGTGCCGCCGATGACGTCCTCGGCCGGCTTGCGCTGGAGCAGCAGCCCGACGAGGGCGATCAGGCCGATGAGGATCGGGACCTGGCTGAGCAGGTTGTCGGCGACGCCCTGGAGGATGTCCTGGACCATGGCACGCGTCCCTTCGCGGGGTGGACCGGTATAGACCGGACCATACCGGGATGCGCGCGCGGTGGACAAGACCCGGCTCGCCCCGGATCAGCCGCCCGTCGACTCCCGCACGATCACCCGCGGCGTGACGGTCTCCACCCCGCCGGGGTCCCGGCCCTCGAGCCGCGCGAACAGCCGCTCCGCCGCCCGCCGCCCCATGAGCTGGAAGTTCATGTCGATGCTCGTCAGCGCGGGACGGCACCCCGCGATCATCGGCTCCCAGTTGTCGAAGCCGATGACGGCGACGTCGTCGGGCACCCGCACCCCGCGGTCGTGCAGCGCGTCGAGGACGCCGCGGGCGATCTGGTCGCTGCCGCACACGATGGCGTCGACGTCCTGCTCCAGGAGGGCCGCCACGCAGGAGCGGCCCCACGCCTCGGACCACGAGCCGTACCGCACCGGCCCGACCCGCTCGAGCCCGTGCTCGGCCAGGGCGGCGTCGGCGCCGGCGGCGCGGTCGGTGGCGGCGGCGTAGGTGATGTCGCCGGAGACGTGGGCGATGCGGCGGCGGCCGGTGGCGAGGAGGTGCTCGACGGCGATCCGGCCGGCGGTGACGTTGTCGGGGACGACCGACGCGTCGGCGGGATCGGTCGAGGGGGCGTACGTGTAGACGACGGGGACGGGAAGGTCCCGGCCCAGCGGGGCGCGGGCGTCGGTCTGCGAGCCGACGACGATCAGGCCGTCCACCCGGCGGCCGAGCAGGGTCGACAGGTGGTGCTGCTCGCGGATGGCGTCGCCGCGGGAGTCGCAGAGCAGCACGCTCGACCGGCCGGCGCCGAACGCGTCCTCCGCGCCCATGAGGATCGGCAGCGAGAACCGGCCCTCGAGGTCGTGGGTCAGCAGGCCGACGGTGCCGGTGTGCCCGTCGAGCATGGCCCGGGCGAGCGCGTTCGGCGTGAACGACAGCCGCTCCGCGACGTCGAGGACCCGGCGGCGGGTGTCCGGGCTGACCTCGGCCTTGCCGTTGATCGCCTTGGACGCCGTGGCGACCGAGACGCCGGCGAGCTGCGCGACGTCGCGCAGCGTGACCTGGCGACGGCCGGGTGCGTCGGTGCTCATGGATCCCCCTGTCCTGGTGCTGGGAGGCAGCGTACGCCGAAACCGTGACGCACCGGCACCCCGTTGACGCCGCCAGAACCGCAGTGCTAGCGTCCCGAAAAGCGTTTCGGCGACTTTCGTCCGGGACGACGCACCAGCGATGGCCGTGGCACCGATGCCCGGCCACCGACCGCACTCGACGAGGAGACCGGTCCGCATGAACGCACGACGCACCCCGCTCATCGCCCTGGCCGCCGTGGGCGCGCTCGGGCTCGCCGCCTGCTCCGGCGGCACCAGCGCCGGGGGCGGGGGTGGCTCCACCTCCGGTGGCGAGGGCGGCGGCGACGGCGTCGTCACCGTCTGGCACTACTTCTCCGACCCCAACCAGGTCGCGCTCATGGACGCGTACAAGGAGAAGTTCGAGTCCGAGAGCGACGCGACGGTCGAGAACGTCTACGTCCCCTACGACCAGATGAACTCGAAGCTCGTCTCCGCCGCGGGCGCCGGCACCGGCCCGGACGTCGTGGTGTTCAACGGCGCCGAGGCCGCGACCCTCGCGCTCGGCGGCGTGCTCGCGCCGCTCGACGAGCAGTGGGCCGACTTCGCCGACGCCGCCCAGTTCCCCGACTCCGTGCTGCACAGCGTCGACGACCAGCTGTACGCGGTCCAGGGCTACGTGAACCTGCTGGGCCTCTGGTACAACCAGGACATCCTCGACGAGATCGGGGTCGAGCCGCCCACCACGATGGACGAGCTCGAGGCCGCGATGGCGGCCGCGAAGGACGCCGGCTACGGCGGGATCACGCTGTCGGGTCTGCCGCAGTCGCAGGGCGAGTGGCAGGCGTACCCGTGGATCAGCGACGCCGGGTTCGACTACGAGAACCTCGACGCCGACGCGCTGGCGTCCGGGTTCGAGCGGGTGCGCGGCTGGGTCGACAACGGCTGGCTGACCCAGGAGGCGGTGACCTGGGACCAGACGGTGCCGTTCCAGCAGTTCGCGGCGGGGAAGACGGCGTTCGCCCAGAACGGCAACTGGCAGATCGGCACCGCCGAGTCCGACGCCGACTTCGCCTACGGCGTCGTCCCGCTGCCGCTGGGCGACGCGGGCCAGGTGTACCTCGGCGGCGAGGGGGAGGGCATCGGCGCGCACGCCGACGACCCGGAGCTGGCCTGGGAGTACCTGCAGAGCACGTACCTCGACGCGAAGGGCCAGGAGCTCGCCCCCGACCTCGTCGGCTCGATCCCGTCCCGCGCCGACACCGCCCAGGCCGACGTGGTGACGAGCAACGACCTGCTCGACCCGTTCGCCCGCACCATCGCGGACTTCGGCGCCAGCTACCCGGCCGCGTCGATCCCGCCGGCCGCCGTCGCCGACGTGCAGCTCACCGTCGGCCAGGCCTGGTCCGCGGTCATCGGCGGGCAGCAGGCCCCGCAGGCCGCGGCCGACCAGGCGGTCGCCGCGCTGACGAGCCAGATCGGCTGACGAGACCACCATGTCCGCACCCGTCACCACCGCGCCCGCGCGGCAGGCGAGGGCCGGCACCGCCCCGACGACCCGGCGTCGTCGGGGCGGCAGCCGGATCGTGTTCCTGCTGCCCGCGGCCGTGTTCCTCGGCCTGTTCAGCCTGTACCCGCTCGTCCAGCTCGCCCGGATGGCGGTCAGCCAGGTCACCGCCGCCACCCTGAACGCCGACTGGGTGGTCACCGGCCTCGACAACGTGCGCCGCGGCTTCGAGACCGGGCAGACCGGCCCCGCGATCAGCCGCACGCTGGTGTTCGTCGTCGTGGTGACCGTGCTCGGCATGCTCGTCGGGTTCGGCGCGGCGGTCGCCCTGCGCACCACGGGCCGGTGGTCGGCCTGGCTGCTCGCGCTCATGGTGTTCGTCTGGGCGCTACCGCCGGTGGTGAACGGGTCGGTCTGGAAGTTCCTGCTCAACGACGCCGGGCTGATCAACACCGTGCTCACGAGCACCGGCCTGCGCGACACCCCCGTGCCGTTCCTCTACGACCAGCACTGGGCGTTGTTCTCGGTGGCGTTCGTCAACGCGTTCGCGGTCATCCCGTTCAACACGCTCGTGTTCCGGGCCGCGCTCATGACGATCGACCCCGAGGTGTTCGAGGCCGCGCAGCTCGACGGTGCCAGCAAGTGGCAGCAGATCCGGCACATCATGGTGCCGTCGGTCCGCCCGACCACGCTGGTGCTGCTGATCCTCACCCTGGTCTACGGGTTCCGGTCGTTCGACTTCATCTACGTGATGACGTACGGCGGCCCGGGCACCGCGACCAACACCCTGCCGTTCCTGGGCTACCTGCAGGCCTTCGTCCGCTACGACTACGGGCTCGGCGCGGCGACCTCCGCGCTCGCCGTGGTCGGCGTGCTGGTCCTGGCCGTGGTGTACGCCCGGAGCATCAAGCGCGAGGAGGCGGACGGATGAGCGTCAAGGCCGGTCCGCTGGCGGTCGCCGCCAAGACCCTGCTGACCCTGATGTACGGGGTGCCGATCCTGTGGATCCTGCTCACCTCGGTGAAGTCGTCGGACGACGTCTTCGACCCGGGCCGCACGTTCCTGTTCCGCCCGGTCACCACGGCGTACGTCGAGGCGCTGAGCGGCGACCTGGCCCGGGCCCTGCTGCAGTCCGTGATCATCGCGACCAGCACCACCGCGCTGGTCCTGGTGATCGCGATCCCCGCCGCGTACGGCCTGGCCCGCACCCGCGGGTGGCTGCCCACGGTGGCGCTCGGCCTGCTGATCGTGCTGCAGATGATGCCGCAGACGGCCACCGTCATCCCGCTGTTCCAGGCGTTCTCCGGCTGGCGGCTGCTCGACACCACGATGGCGGTGGTGCTCGCCGACGCCGCGCTGCTGACCCCGTTCGCCACCCTGCTGCTGCGGCCGTTCTTCCGGGCGGTGCCGCCGCAGATCGAGGAGGCGTCGTCGATCGACGGCGCGGGCATGCTCCGGACGTTCTGGTCGGTCGTGCTGCCCGTCGCCCGCAACGGCGTCGCCACCGTCGGCACGCTGACCTTCCTGCTGGCGTGGGGCGAGTTCCTGTACGCCGTGAACTTCTACCTGACCCCCGGGCAGTACCCGCTGTCCGCGCTGCTCGCGCAGCAGGTGAGCGCCTTCGGCATCAACTGGCCGGGGCTCATGGCGCTGGCCGTGCTCACCTCGATCCCGATCCTCGTCGTGTTCAGCAGCACCTACCGGCTGCTGCGCGACGGCCTGACCGTCGGCGCGGTGAAGTGACCGCCGCCCGCCCGCGCCCTGGAGGCGACATGTCCGACACGTCCACGACCACCGTCGACCGCACGGCGCAGCACGGCCGCCCGCTCGTCCCCTCCGCCGCCCGATGGCGCCCGCTCGGCATCGACGAGGTCCGCCTCGACGGCGGGTTCTGGGGGGAGCTGCAGGAGCGCAACGCGACCGCGATGATCGCCCACGCCGAGCGCTGGGTGGAGCAGATGGGCTGGGCCGGGAACTTCGACCTCGCCGCAGCCGGCACGCTCCCCGCGGGCCGCCGCGGCCGCGAGTTCTCCGACTCGGAGATCTACAAGCTGCTCGAGGCGATGTCCTGGGAGGTCGGCCGCACGGGCGACGCCGACCTCGACCGCCGGCTCCGGGCGCTCGCGTCCCGGGTCGCCGCCGCGCAGGAGCCGGACGGGTACATCTCGACGATGTTCGGCCGCCCGGGCCAGGGGGCGCGGTGGTCCGACCCCGAGTGGGGCCACGAGCTGTACTGCATCGGCCACCTGATCCAGGCGGGCGTGGCCCGGGCGCGGACGCACGGCGACGACGAGCTGGTGCAGGTCGCGGTCCGCGCAGCCGACCACGTGTGCGACGTCTTCGGGCCGGAGGGCCGGCAGGGCGTCGACGGGCACCCGGAGATCGAGCCCGCGCTGGTGGAGCTCTACCGGCTCACCGGCGAGCGGCGGTACCTGGACCAGGCGCGGCTGTTCGTCGAGCGGCGCGGCCACGGCGTGCTCGACGACATCGAGCTCGGCCGGTCCTACTTCCAGGACGACGAGCCGGTGCGGGAGTCGACGACGCTGCGCGGGCACGCGGTGCGGGCGCTGTACCTCGCGGCCGGTGCCGCGGACCTCGCGGTCGAGGACGGTGACGACGAGCTGCTCGGCGCCGTCACGCGGCAGGTGCGCTCCGCGCTCGCCCGCCGCACCTACCTGACCGGCGGCATGGGCGCGCACCACGAGGGCGAGTCGTTCGGCCTCGACTTCGAGCTCCCGCCGGACCGCGCCTACGCGGAGACCTGCGCCGGCATCGGGTCGGTCATGGCCAACCACCGGCTGCTGCTGCAGTCGGGCGACGCCCGGCACGCGGACGCCGTCGAGCGGACGCTGTTCAACGTGCTCGCCGCCTCGCCGTCGGCGGAGGGGACCGCGTTCTTCTACACGAACCCCCTCCAGCAGCGGGTGCCGGGCGACGTCCCGGACCCGGAGGTGGCGAGCCCGCGGGCGTCGTCCAGCCTGCGGGCGCCGTGGTTCCACGTGTCCTGCTGCCCGACGAACGTGACCCGGACCGTCGCGTCGCTCGCGGCCTACGTCGCCAGCACCGACGACGCCGGCGTGCAGCTGCACCAGTACGCCGCGGGCACCGTCGCGACGACGGTCGGCGGCGAGCCGGTGCGGCTGCGGGTCGAGACGGGCTACCCGCACGACGGGCGCGTGGTCGTGGTCGTCGAGGAGGCCCCGGCGGCGTGGACGCTCACGCTGCGCGTCCCGGCGTGGGCGGACGGCGCCACCGTGGACGGCCGTCCGGCCGAGCCGGGGTACGTGACCGTCGACGGACCCGCCGCCGGCGGCCGCGTCGAGCTGGACCTCCCGGTCGCGCCGCGGTTCACCGTCGCCGACCCGCGGGTCGACGCCGTCCGGGGCCAGGTCGCCGTCGAGGCGGGACCGCTGGTCTACGCGCTCGAGTCCGTCGACCTCGGCGCGGACGTCGGGCTGGCCCGCGTCGACACCGGGATCCCGCCCGAGGTCCACGACGGCGCGGTGACCGTGCACGCCCGCACGGTCGACGTCCCCGAGGGCGACTGGCCGTACGCCGACCGCCCCGCGCAGGCCGGTGCGGACGAGCCGCGCGCGGTGCCGCTGGTGCCGTACCACGCGTGGGGGAACCGCGGGCCGTCGACGATGCGCGTCTGGCTGCCGGTCGGGTGACCCGCCCGGGCCCCCGCGGCCCGGGCGCCGCCCTCGCGCGGCCTACGGTTTCCGGCGCGCCCCACGCCGATCGGCGGTGGCGACGCCGGAAACCGTAGGCCGCGTCGCCGCGCGCCGCCGCACGCCGCCGCGCGGGCGCCGCTCGCGTGGGCTCATCCCGCGCGGGTGGCGCCGCGCCGCGAGGCACCTCGCTACCGTCGGGCGCGTGTCCGCCACAGGCTCGACCGACGTCGCGGCCGTCCCGACGCGGGACCTCGCCCGGCTGACGCTGCTGGGCGCGCTGGTCGGGCTGCCGGCCGGCGTGGTCGCGTTCGCGTTCGTCGGCGCGGTGCACGTGCTCCAGGACCTGCTGTGGACCGAGCTGCCCGAGGCGCTCGGCACGGACGGGCCGCCCTGGTACCTGGTTCTCGGGCTGCCGGTCGTCGCGGCGGTGCTGGTCGCGGCCGCGCGCCGGCTGCCGGGCGACGGCGGGCACGACCCGGTCGAGGGGCTGAGCATGGCGGCGCTGCCGCCGGTCTCCGTGGCCGGCGTGGCGCTCGCCGCGCTGGCCGGGCTCGGCTTCGGGATCGTCCTGGGCCCCGAGGCGCCGCTGATGACGCTCGGCGGCATCGTGGGCGTGTGGATGACGTCGTGGACGGGCGTCACCGGCCGCGCGCGGGGGCTCCTCGGGGTCTCCGGCGCCTCGGGCGCGATCTCGACGCTGTTCGGCGGGCCGCTGGTCGCCGGGGTCATGCTGCTCGAGGCGGGGGCCGGGGCCCTCGCGGCGGCGGCGCTGCTCCCGCCGCTGGCCGCCGCGGCGGTGGCGTACGTGCTGGTCACGGGGTTCGGCGACTGGGCGGGCGTGCCCGTGACGGGGCTGGCCGTGCCCGACCTGCCGGAGTACGACCGCGTCCGGCCCGGGTCGCTGCTGCTGGCGCTGGTGGTCGGCGTCGTCGCGGCCGTCGTCATCACCGGGGTCCGGCGGCTGGCGCGGGCGCTCCGGTCGACCGCCCCGCGGATGGGCCGGCTGCCGCTGCTGCTCGCGTCGGGGCTGGCCGTGGGGGCGCTCGCCCTGGCGGCCGGGGCGCTCGGGGCCGACCCGCGGGACGTGCTGTTCTCCGGGCAGTCGTCGATCCCGGCGCTCGTGGCGGAGGAGTCGGTCGGCGTCGTGCTGGTGCTCGTGGTGGCGAAGGGGCTCGCCTACGGGATCAGCATGGGCGGCGGGTTCCGCGGCGGGCCGATCTTCCCCGCGATCTTCCTGGGGGTCGGGCTGGCCTCGGTCGCCGTGGCGGCGCTGGACGTGTCGCCGACGCTCGCGGTGGCCGTCGGGGCGGCCGCGGGGATGGCGGCGACCAGCCGGCTGCTGCTGTCGGCGGTGATGTTCGCGGCGCTGCTCGTCGGCCGCGCCGGCCTGGACACGGCCCCGGCCGCGGTGGTGGCCGCGGCGGCGGCCCTGCTGACGGTCCGCCTGCTGGACCCGCCGCCCCGCCCGGCCTGACCCGGCCCCGGGCGGAGACGAGTGGAGCGCCCTGCCGCGACACGCCGGGCGTGTCGGGCAGGACGCTCCACTCGAGGGTCGCGCTGGGCCGAGGGATCAGGCGCGGTGCGCCGGCTCGCCCTCCGAGGGCACGCCCTCGTCGGGGTCGGCCGAGGTGCGGTGCATCGGGTGCGGGTGGCTGCGCTCGAGCGAGGCGCCCTCCACGTCGACGTCCGGCAGGATCCGGTCGAGCCACCTCGGGATCCACCAGGCCCACTTCCCGGCCAGGTGCATGACGGCCGGGATCAGCAGCATGCGGACCACGAACGCGTCGAGCAGCACGCCGAACGCCAGGCCGAAGCCGAGCGGCCGGATGATCGACGACTCCGCGAAGATGAAGCCGGCGAACACCGACGCCATGATGATCGCCGCCGCGGTGACGACGACCCGGCCGGCGTGCAGGCCGCGCCGGACCGCCACCCGCGGGTCGACGCCGTGGGCGTAGGCCTCGCGCATGCCGGACACCAGGAACAGCTGGTAGTCCATCGCCAGGCCGAACAGCACGCCGGTGACGATGATCGGCAGGAAGCTGAGCACCGGGCTGGGGTCGTGCACCCCGAAGACCCCGCCGAGCCAGCCCCACTGGTAGATCGCCACGACGCCGCCGAACCCGGCGAACAGCGACATGACGAACCCGAGCGTCGCGGTGACCGGCACGAAGATCGACCGGAACACGATGATGAGGATGATCAGCGACAGGCCGACGACGATCGCCAGGTAGCCCGGCAGCACGTCGGACAGCTTCTCGGAGACGTCGATGTTGGCGCTCGCGGTGCCGGCGACGCCGAGCTCCACGTCGCCCTCGATCGGCGACGAGTCGCGCAGCGCGTGCACGAGGGCCTCGGTCGACTCGCTGTTCGGGCCCTCGGTCGGGACGACCTGGAACGCGAGCACCGTGCCCGCCTCGTTCGAACCGATCGGGGCGACCGCCACGACGTCGTCGTGCGCCGCGAGCTCGGTCCCGATGCGGACCTGCTCCGCCGTCAGGTCCTCCTCGGACACCGCGTCCGGCAGGTTCGCCACGACCAGCAGCGGGCCGTTCACGCCGGCGCCGAACTTGTCCGCCGTGATCTGGTACGCCCGGTACTGGGTCGACTCGGGGGACTCCGACGAGCCGTCCGGCAGACCGAGCCGCATCGACAGCGCCGGGATCGCGATGATCAGCAGCGCCGCGACGCCGGCGACCAGCGTGAGCACCGCGCGGGAGGTCTTCATGGGTGTGGTCGGGACGGCCTCGGGCTCCTCGTGGCCGACCGTCGTGCGCTTCTTCTTCGGCAGCACCTTGAGGCCGATGCGGGACAGCAGCGCCGGGGTCAGCGTGATCGCGATGAGGATGGCGACCAGGATGCAGATGGCGCCGACGGTGCCCATCAGGCCCAGGAACGGGATGCCGGTGACGTTGAGCGCCAGCAGCGCGACCAGGACGGTGGTGCCGGCGAACACGACCGCGTTGCCCGCGGTGCCGTTGGCCAGGCCGATCGACTCCTCGAGCCCGACCCCGTCGCGCAGCTGGCGGCGGTGCCGGTTGAGGATGAACAGCGAGTAGTCGATGCCGACCGCGAGGCCGAGCATGATGCCGAGCACCGGGGTGACGGACAGCATCTCGACGGCGCCGGACAGCGCCAGCGACGCGACCGCGCCGATGCCGACGCCGACCAGGGCCGACAGGATCGGCAGCCCGGCGGCGACCAGCGAGCCCAGCATGACCAGCAGCACGATGCCGGCGACCACCACGCCGATGACCTCGCCCGGGCCGAGCACGCTCGGGATCTCCTGGGTCAGGTCGGACGACAGCTCGACGTCCACGCCCTGCAGGTCCGCGGACTCGAGGGCGTCGACGACGGCCTCCTTGGTCTCCGGGGCGATCTCGAACTGCGCGTCCTCGAACGCGATGGTGCCGACCGCGGCGGTGCCGTCCTCGGAGACGAGGCGGATGCCGGAGGACAGCTCCAGCAGGTCGGCGCCGGCCTCGAGCTGGGCGCTCTGCGCCTCCAGCTCGGCGAGGCCGTCGGTCAGCTGCTGCGCCTGCGCGTCGAGCTGTGCCTGCTGCGCGTCGATCTCGGCCTGGCCGGCGTCGAGCTGGGGCTGCACCGCGGCGAGGGCCCCCGCGGCCTCGGCCTGCGCGCGCTGGGCGTCCAGCTGGGCCTGCGCGGCGTCGATCTGCTGCTGGCCGGCGTCGACCTGGGCCTGGCCGGCCTCGAGCTGGGCCTGGCCCTGCGCGATCTGGTCGCGGCCGGAGGTGACCTGGGCCTGCTGCTCCTCGAGCTGGGCGGTGGTCTGGAACGGGTCGGTGGCGCCGGTCACGCCGTCGACGTCCGCCAGGCCGGCCAGCGCGTCGGTGATCGCGGTCTGCTGGGCGTCGGTGAACGGGGCGTCGTCGGCGGTGTGGAAGACGACGGTGCCGCTGCCGCCGCTCGCGGCGGGGAACTCGTCGGCCAGCTGCTCGGTCACGCGCTCGGTGGCGGTGCCGGGGATGGTGACGGCGGAGGTGAGCTGGCCGCCGAACGCGAAGTACGCGCCCACGGCCAGGGCGAGCACGACGACCCAGGCCGTCACGACGGCCCAGGCGCGGCGGGCCGAGAAGCGCCCGATGCGGTAGAGGAGTCCTGCCATGGTCCCTGTTCTCTCGGTGGTGGTGGGAGTGCGGGGCGTCAGTGCTCCGGCATGTACCCGGCTCGGACGCTCTGGATGAGCCGGTCGACGAGGGCGTCCCACTGCGCGCGGGCGTCCGGCGCGGCGGGGTCGGTGGTGGTGCACCAGTGCATCGCGATCACGGCGACGCCGTGCACCAGGGAGGAGACGAGCAGCCGGACGTCCAGCAGCTCGGCACGCGGGTAGCGGCGGACGAGCTCGGCCGACAGGTGGTCGGCGACCCGGGAGAACGCCTCCTGCGCGAGCATGTTCGCCCGCGGGTCGTCGCCCTCGGCGAGCGGGCCGAGCGCGCCGGCCAGGTAGGTGATCGCGGGCGGCAGGTCGGCGCCGCGGAGGGTCTGGGCGAGCTCGTCGAACATCGACGCCCGGGTGCCGTCGCCGACGGGGGTCGCGCTGGCGACGGCCTGGACCTGGTCGATGACCACGCCGAGCCGCTCGGTGCAGGTCGACAGCACGACGTCCTCGAGCGACCCGAAGTGGTTGAACACGGTGCGCCGGGAGACGTCGGCGCGCTCGGCGAGCTCGTCGACGGTGAACTGGGCCGTGCCGCGCTCGGCGATGAGGGAGTCGGCGGCGTCCAGGATCGCGCGGCGGGAGCGCGCCTTGAGCGCCGCCCGCCGGTCGGTCCCCGCCGTCTCCGCCGTCTCCGTGGTCACGCGGACGACCGTAGGCACGTGGGTGCACTCTGTGCAACCGTGCACGGGGTGCAACCGGGCGGGTGTGGCTCAGGTCACGAGGCCGGCGCGGTGGGCGAGCGCGGCGGCCTCGAGCCGGGTGCGGCAGCCGAGCTTGGCGAGCACCCGGCTGACGTGGGTCTTCGCGGTGGTCTCGGACACGGTCAGCGCGTCGGCGACCTGCTGGTTGGACCGGCCCCCGGCGAGGAGCACCAGGACCTCGCGCTCGCGGGCGGTGAGCAGGTCGAGCCCGGGCGGCGCCACCGGCCCGCTGCCGGGCGCGGGTCCCTCGGGCGCGGCCACCGACGCGGCCAGCACCCGGCGGGTCACCTCCGGCGCCAGCACGCCCTCGCCTGCGGCGACCCGGCGCACCGCGTCCACCAGCTCCGCCGCGCCGACCGACTTGAGCAGGAAGCCGACGGCGCCCGCGCGCAGCACCCCGAAGAGGTGCTCGTCGAGGTCGAAGGTCGTCAGCGCGACGACGGCGCCGAGGCCCTCGGCGACCACCCGGCGGGTCGCCTCGATGCCGTCGGTGCCGGGCATCCGGACGTCCATGAGCACGACGTCGGGACGCAGCGCGCGGGCGTTCGCGACGGCCGCGGCGCCGTCGGCGGCCTCGCCCACGACCGTGATGTCCGGCGCCTGGTCGAGCATGAGGCGCAGGCCCGCGCGGATGGCGCCGTGGTCGTCGGCGAGCAGGACGCGGACCGTCATCGGGCGGCCACGGTCGGGTCGGCGGGGGCGGGGGTGACGCGGGTCGTCGAGGGCCCGGCGCGCCCGGCGGGCCCGGCTGCGGGGGCCGCGTCGCCGAGCGGCAGCACCGCCCGCACCCGCCACCGGGCGCCGTCGGGCCCGGCGGTCACGTCACCGCCGAGGGAGCGCGCGCGCTCGCGCATGGTGAGCAGCCCGGTCGCGGACCCGAGGGCCGCCCGGCGCGGTCCGCCGGCCCGGCCCGCGTCACCGGCGCCCGCGTCGCGGGGGGCCCCGTCGTCCGCGCGCGCGCCGCCCGCAGGCCGGAGCGCGCTCACGACCTCCACCTCCAGCGCGTCGTCGTCGGCGGCCACCCGCACGTCGACCCGCCCCCCGGCGGGCCCGTGCGCGGCGGCGTTCCGCAGCGCCTCGGCCGCGATCCGGTGGGCCGCCTGGTCGACCACCGCCGGCAGCGCAGGCAGCGGCCCAGCGGCGAGGTGCACGTCCAGGCCCCGGCCCTCGGCGTCGGCGACCAGGTCGGGCAACCGGTCCAGCCCGGCGGCCGCCCCGGCCGGTGGGTCGCCCCCGCCCCCGCGCAGCACGAGCACCATCGACCGCATCTCGGCGAGCGACGCGACCGCCTCCGCGCGGACGGCGCCGAGCGCGGCCCGGTCGCGCCCGGCCTCCGGGGCCCCGGCGAGCGCCGCCTCGGCGTGGATCGCGATCGCGGACAGCCGCGAGGCGACCACGTCGTGCAGGTCGCGGGCCATCGCGGCGCGCTCCTCCCGCACGGCGGCATCCCGGTCGAGGTCCGCGATCCGCTCGACGTCGGCGGCGTGCGCCCGCGCGAGGTCGGCCTGCCGGCGCTCCAGCGCGGCGCGGCGGGCCTCGAACGCGGCGGACTCCGTCCGGATCCGCACGTCGGCCGCCCACCACAGCGGCGTGACCAGCACGGCGGCGGCGAACAGCAGCGCCTGGGCGGCGTCGCGGAGGCCGTCGCCGAGGACGCCGCCCGCGACCGCCGCCGCGGTCGTCAGCACGGCCACCACGGCGACGAGCCCGCGCCGGCCGCGCGCCGGCAGGTGCACCCCCGCCGAGTACAGCGCGTCCCACAGCACCAGCAGCAGGCCGACCGAGCCGCCGGCGACCAGGCTCCCGGCGAACGCGCCGGTCGCCACGAGCAGCACCGCCAGCGGGTGCCGGCGCTTGGCGGCGAGCGCGGCGCAGCCGACCACCAGGAGCGCGGCGTGCAGGGCGTCCGCCGCCGGTCCGTCGGCCGCGGGGGCGGTGCTCGTGACGCCGAGGCCGAGCAGCAGCAGCCCGACGCCGAGGTACACCAGGGCGACGCCGCGGTCGTCGAGCCGCGGCCACCGGGCGGGTCGTCGCGGAGGCATGCGGCCATCCCAGCACGGACGTCCCCCGGGCGGGTCCTCCGAACGGACGACCCCGGCCCGCGGGATCGTGCGGACGGCCGACGACCGCGCCCCCGCCGCGCGGGGAGGCTGCCCGGCATGGACGCCCTGCGCGAGAATCCCGTCGCCCTGCTCGTCGTCGCCTGCGAGGTCGCCTTCTGGGTGTTCCTCGCCGCCGCGGTCGTGGCGCGCTACGTGCTCCGGCGCCGCCGCCTGTCGACGGTGCTGCTGCTCTGCGAGCCGCTGCTCGAGGTGGTGCTGGTCGTCGCGACGGTCGGCGACCTGCTCCGGGGCAGCGAGGCGACGTGGACCCACGGGCTCGCGGCGCTGTACCTCGGCTTCACGGTCGCGTTCGGGAAGCGGACCGTGCACGCCGTCGACGCCTGGGTCGCGCACCGGTTCTTCGGCGGCCCCGAGCCGGTGCGGCCGCCGAAGCACGGCCCGGTGCGGGTCCGGTACGAGTGGGCGCTGTGGCTGCGGGTGCTGCTGGCCTGGGCCGTCGCGTGGGCCGTGCTCGGCGTGCTGCTGCTGGTCTCCTCGGGTGCAGGGGAGGCCGCGGCGCAGCAGCGCGAGGTGCTGCTCGGCTGGGGCGGCCGGGCGACGGTCGTCCTGGTCGGGTGGCTGGTGTTCGGCCCGGTGTGGGAGACGCTGACGCCCGCGCGGCGCGAGGAGGAGCCCCGCGCGGGCGACGGCGCTCAGCCCGCGAAGATCCGGCGGTAGGTCTCCGGCGGGAGCTTGGGGTTCCGGTGCTCGTCGCACAGGCCGTTGGTCTCCAGGCCCGTGTCGGTGAGCTGGGTGTAGCAGTAGCCCTGCAGCACGGTCGACGCGCGGACGGCCCCGACGATGTCGGACAGCCGCGCCTCCAGGTCCTCGGTCGACCGGGCCTCGGAGTAGCCCCAGGACCCCTCGGGCGCGCCGGGCGCGTACGAGACGCCGCCGAACTCGGTCAGCAGCACCGGGACCGTCCCCGGCTCGGGCGCCGGGCCGCCCACCCACATGCGCCGCCCGGCGGGGCCGACGCCGTCGAGCGCCTCCGCCACGGCCGCCGCGTCGGCGTACCGCGGGCCGAGGACGGCGCCGCTGTCGGCGTAGTCGTGCACCGTGAGCAGGTCGGAGGACGTGTGCTCCCAGCCGTCGTTGGAGATGACCGGGCGCGTCGGGTCGAGCGCGCGGGTCAGCTCCGTCAGCGCCCGGCTGTACGCCTGCTGCGCGGGGTCGTGCGCGACGTGCTGCACGCCCCACGACTCGTTGAACGGCACCCAGGCGATGATCGACGGGTGCGACACGTCCCGCCGCACGACGTCCAGCCACTCGCGGGTCAGCTGGGCGACCGCCTCGTCGCTGAACCGGTACGCGCCGGCCGTCTCCGACCACACCGCGAGCCCGAGCACGTCGCACCAGTACAGGTAGCGCGGGTCCTCGACCTTCTGGTGCACCCGGACCGCGTTGAAGCCGAGGTCCTTGGTCAGCTGCACCTCCGCGCGCAGCGCGTCCGGGCTCGGCGGGGTGAGGTGCGACTCCGGCCAGTAGCCCTGCTCGAGCACGGAGCGCAGGTAGAACGGGCGGTCGTTGAGCAGCAGCGTCGCGCCCTCGGCCGCGACCGAGCGCAGGCCGCAGTAGGACTCCAGGCGGTCGAGCTCCGCGCCGTCCGCCGCGAGCAGGACGACCTCCGCGTCGATCAGCACCGGGCTGTCCGGCGACCAGAGCAGCCGCTCGTAGAGCTGGCCGTTGGCCTGCCGGGGGATCGCGACGGACACGTCGGCGACCGACCCCTCGACCGGCACCTCGGCCGCGCCCAGGTCCTCCCCGGCCCGGGTCAGCCGGATGCGCACCCGGCTGCCCGCCGGGGCGGTCGCGCGGAGCCGGACCTGGGCCGTCATCCGGCCGCCGGGCACGTCCGGCCGCCAGGCCACGTCGGCCACGGCCACCGCCGGCACCCGCTCCAGCCACACCGTCCGCCAGACGCCGGAGGTCCGGTGGTACCAGATCGCGTGCTGCTCGGGCTGCCAGTCCTGCTTGCCGCGGGGCTGCTCCACGTCGGTGCGGTCGTCGGTCGCGCGCACCACCACGACGTGCGCGTCGGGCGCGGTCGCCGGGTCGAGCAGGTCGGTGACGTCGACGGAGAACGGCGTCTGGCCGCCCTCGTGCCGGACGGCGTGCCGGCCGTCGACCCAGACGTCCGCCTCGTGGTCGACCGCGCCGAGGTGCAGCAGCAGCCGGTCCGCGCCCGCGCCCGCGCCGAGGTCCGCGGGCGCCGCGAACGCCCGCCGGTACCAGAGCGCCGCGTGGTCCCCGTGGTCCCCGATCCCTGAGGCGGTCGACTCCGGCGGGAACGGCACGACGATCTCGCGGTCGAACCGGCCGGCCGCGTCCGGGGCGTGCCAGCGCTCGCGCAGCCCGGCGTCGGCGTCGTCGAACGCGAAGGCCCACGGCCCGTCGAGCGACCACCAGCGGTCCGGGCGGACGAGCTGGGGGCGGGGGTGCAGGCCGCGGTCGGCTGCTGACGTCGTCGTCATGGCGGTCCTTCGGGGTCGCGGGAGTGCTGGCCAGGTCGCGCACCGCCATGTTGCCACGTGGCAAACGCGCGCGTCACGCCACGTCGCGGTGCGTGTCGGTGCCGGGGCGCGTGCGACGCGGCGGTCAGGAGGCGGCGGTCGACTCCCGGCCGACGACCGCGTGCGGCACCGTCACGTCCTGGGCGGGCCCGGCCTCCTCGCCGAGCTGCACCCGCGTCACCAGCCGGCCGACCGCGGCCCGCGCGATCGCGTCCCGGTCCGGCCGCACCGAGGACAGCGACGGCGTGGCGAACCGCGCCTCCTCGACGTCGTCGAACCCCATGAGGGCCACGTCGTCCGGCACCCGGACCCCGCGGGTCAGGCACGCGCGGAGCGCGCCCGCCGCCAGCACGTCGGTGAAGCAGAACACCGCGTCCGGCCGCGGGTCCTCGTCCAGCAGGGCGGACATCGCGGCGAACCCGGCGGAGCGCTCGTAGGCGTCGACGTACCGCATGAGCCGCGGGTCCGCGGGCAGCCCGGCGTCCGCCAGCGCGAGCCGGTAGCCCGCCTCCCGCTGGCGTCCCGTGCGGGCGGCGGCGCCCGGCTCGAGCCCGATCGCCGCGATCCGCCGCCGGCCCGCCGCCGCGAGGTGGGCGGTCGCGTCGCGGGCCGCGGCCACGTTGTCGATGTGCACGTGGTCGAAGGAGGTCGGGACGGTCCGCTCGCCCAGCAGCACCACGGGCCGGTCCGGGTCCGCCGCCGCCAGGTCGTCCGGCGTCAGCGCCAGCGGGCTGAGCACCAGGCCGTCGAACAGCGCGCCGCGCGGGCCGCGGAGCAGCAGCTCGCGCTCGCGGTCCGGGTCGCCGTCCGTCTGGTCGACGACGACCGTGAACCCGGCGCGGGTCGCCTCGCGCACCACGGCGCGGGCCAGCTCGGCGAAGTACGGCTGGTCCAGTGCGGGCACGACGAGGCCCAGCAGGCCGGTGCGGCCGGTGCGCAGCGACCGGGCGGCCGCGTTCGCGCGGTAGCCGAGCCGGTCGATGACGGACTGCACGTGCGCGCGGGTCCGGGGGGCGACGTGCGGGTAGCCGGTGACGACGTTCGACACGGTGCGCGGGGACACGCCCGCCGCCCGGGCCACCTCCTGCAGCGTCACCGCCGCCCTGCGCGCCATGCGGGGCACCCTAGCGCGGCGCCCCGCGCGGCCCCGCCGGCCCCGCGGGCCCCGCCCTCGCCACCGGCCCCGCCCGTGCGCGACGGGGTAGCCGACGCGTCGAGGGGGTAGCCGCCGTCTGCTCGCTCGACGCGTCGGGTACTCCCTCGGCGAGCAAGCCGGGTCGCGGGGTGGCGGGTGCCGAGCGCGGGGTGGCGGGTCGCGGGCGTGGGCGCCGGGGCTGGTCGGGGCGTGGGCGCCGGGGCGAGACGACCTGCGGGCGTCGGTAGGGTGCGGCTGTGCCGTCGCGCCCCATGCCGTCCGTCGCGGTCCCGCCGCAGGAGGGGACCGCCGCCGGGGCCCGCCGCGGCGGGGCGGTCGTCGCGCTGCTCGCCCTCGGCGCCGTCGGGGTGGCCCAGGTCGCGACCGCGGCGGTGCTGCCGGCGCTGACCCGGCAGCTCGGGCTGGCGGACTGGCAGGCGGGCGCCGTGACGTCGCTGTCCGCCGCCGTGGTCGTGCTGTCGAGCCCGTGGTGGGGGCGGCGCGCCGACCGGCGCGGCCCGCGGCCGGTGCTGCTCGCCGCGGTGCTGGCCGGGGCGCTGGGGGCGGGGGTCGTCGCCCTGGTGCTCGCCGCCGGCCCCGCCCACGCCGGCTGGGCCTGGGCGCTGCTGCTCGTCGCGCGGGGCCTGGGGATCGGGGCCGCCGTCGCCGCCGCCGGGCCGGCCGCCCAGGTGGTGCTCGTCGCCCGGTCCCGCACCGAGGCCGAGCGGGTCGGCTGGATCGCCCGCGCGGGCGCCGTCCGGGGGCTCGCGACGGCGGTCGGCGCGGGGCTCGCGGCCGCGCTCGCGGGGCTGGGCACGGCGGTGCCGGTGCTCGCGACGGTGGTCCTGCTCGTCGGCGTCGTGGTCGTCGTGCTCGCGGCCGGCCGCCGGCTCGGGGACCGGGGCGCCGCGGTGGACGCCCCGGCCGGCGTCGCGCCCGACCGGTCCGGCGCCGACCGGCCCCGCGCCGCCCGGCTCGGCGGCCTCGCCGTCCCGGGGGTGCGGGCGGCGGTCGTCGCCTCGGTGGCGGTGTTCCTGGCGCTCGCGCTGGTCCAGGGCAGCGTCGGCTTCCTCGTGCAGGACCGGTACGGCCTGCGCCCGGCGCCCGCCACGGCGCTGACCGGCGCGCTGCTGCTCGCGGCGGGCCTGGGGTCGATGCTGACCCAGGGCCTCCTGGTGCCCCGCCTGCGGTGGGCGCCCTGGCGGCTGGTGCGGGTGGGGTCGGCCGTCGCCCTCGCGGCGCTCGCGGTCTACCTCGTGCCGGTGCCGGCGCCCGTGCTCGTCGGGGTCGCGGCGGTGTTCGGCGCCGCGGTGGGCGGCGCGGCGGCGGGGTGCACGTCGGCGGCGTCGGTCGCCGTCGGGCCCGGCAGCCAGGGCGACGTGGCCGGCCTCGTGAACGCCGGGAACGCGGCGACGTTCGTGCTCGGGCCGCTGCTGGCCACCTCGGCCTACGGGCTGCGGCCGGAGGCGCCCGCCGTCCTCGCGGTGCTGGCCTGCGCGGTGGCGCTGGCCGCGGCGGCACGGAGCGGCCGGTGACCCGGTGATCCCCGCGACTCCCGCCGCCCCGGCGCCCCGGGGCGTGCCGCGCGTGCCGACGTGGGCGGTGCCGCGACCGCGCCCGCTCGCCCTGCTCGACCCGGACGCGTCCCTCGCGGTCCTGCACGGTCCCGCGGGCGCGGGCAAGACCCTGCTGCTCGCGTCCTGGGTGCGCGAGGGCGTGCCGGCGGGTCGCGCGGTCGTCTGGCTCGACGCCGAGGCCGCCGGCCCGGAGCCGTGGTCCGCCCTGCTCGAGCAGGTCGCCGGGGCCGGGCTGCTGGCCGACGGGCCCGCCGACGCGGCGCGCGGGGCCGTCCGGCGCGGGGGACGGGGGGTCGCGGCCGAGGTGGTCCGGGCGCTCCGGGCGATGTCGGGGCGGGTGCTGCTGGTGCTCGACGGGTACGAGGCGATCTCCTCGCCCCGGGTCGACGACGACCTGGTCGAGGTGCTGGCGGGGACCGACCTGCTGCACGTCGCGGTCACCACCCGCTCGGCGCAGGACCGGCTGCTCGCCGCCGCCTCGCTGCGGCTGGACGCGGTGGCGCTCGGACCGGACGAGCTGCGGCTGGACGACGCGGAGGTGGCGGACGTGCTCGCGCGCGCCGGCCAGGACCCGGCGGCGGCGCACCGGGTGCGCGAGGCCGGCGACGGGCTCGGGGTGCTGGTGCGGACGGTCGCCCTCGCCGCCGCGGCCGGGACCGTCGACCTGCGCACGGCGTCGCACCGCGACCTGGTCGACGTCGCGGCCCGCGGGGTGCGGGCCGTGCTGGAGCGCGACCCGGGCGACGAGGCGGTCCTCGCGGCGGCGCGCCGGGTCTCGGTCGCCGCGACGGTGCCGCCCGCGCTCGCCGACGCCCTCGCGGGGGACGGCGGGGCGGCGCTGCTCGCGCGGCTCGAGCGCGACGGGCTCGGCGCGTGGGAGGAGGCGGCCGCGGTCCCGGGCAGCGCCCCGGCGGCGGACGGGCCGGAGCTGAGGCTCACCCCGGTGGTCCGCGCGGCCCTGCGCGCCGACCTCGAGCGCGCGGAGCCCGAGGCCGTCGACGGGCTGCTCCGCACCGTCGTCGACTGGGGCCTGGAGGCGGGCCGGTACTACCCGGCGCTGCACGCCGCGGCCGAGACCGGTGACGTCGACCTGGTGACGACCGTCGTGATGCGCGTCTGGGGCGCCGGGCAGCGGACGAGCGCGGAGGACACGATCCGGGTGCTGGAGCGGCTGCCCCGGACCGCGGTCGCCGGTCGCCCGGCGCTGGCGCTGCTGCTCGCGCTGCTGCACAACACCCGGGCCGAGCACCGGGCGCGCGCGCTGGAGTGGCTCGCCGTCGCCGCGGGCGGGGCGGTGCTGCACCTGCCGCGGGCGAGCACCGCGGAGCGCGCGGTGCTCCGCTCCGCGGAGAGCGTCGCGATGCGGCTGCTGGGCCGCGGGGGCCGCGCCCGGACGGCGGCGCTCGCGGCCGTGGAGCACCTCGCCGCGACGCCGCCCGGGGCGGACGCGACCGTCGACGGGCTCCGGGCGCTGCTGCACCGGCAGCTCGGCACGTCGCTGCTCACGGCCGGCGACGTGGAGCGGGGTCTCGCGGTGGCCGCGGGCGGGCTGGCGCACGAGCGGACCGGCTCGCTCGGGGCGTTCACGGCGCAGGCGCTCGCGGCCGGCTTCCTCGCGGTGCAGGGCGACGTGGCCGGGGCGCGCACGGCGGTCGCCGCCGCCGCGGCCACGGAGCCGCCCCGCCGCCCCGAGACCGCCTACCGACGGTCGCCGCTCGACCTGGGGCGCGTCCACCTGGCCCTGGAGGACGGCGACCCGGCTGCCGCGGTGGCGCTGCTGGACGACCTGGCCGACGAGCTGCGGACGAACGAGTTCTGGCCGGCGTTCGCGGAGGCGCGGGCGACGGCCGACCTGCTGCTCGGGCAGGCGGTCGCCGGCGAGGAGGCGCTCGCGTCGGCGCTGCACCGGGGCCGGCGCGCCCCGACCACCGGGTACTGGCGCGCGCGGCTCGCCGCGTCCCGGGCGGTGCTGGCCCTCGCCGCGGGCCAGCCCGAGCGCGGTCTGCAGCTCCTCGAGCCGGTCCGCGGTCCGCACGCCGCGGTGCGGGTCGCGCGGGGGCGGCTGCTGCTGTCCGTCGGGCGGCGGGACGAGGCGCGGGCGCTGCTCGCGGCACCGGACCTGCCCGACGAGGGACCGCGCCTGCGCGCGGCCCGGCGGTTCCTGCTGGCGGCCGCGACGGCGCCGGGCGCGGAGGTGCGCGGCGCCGCGGGCGATGCGGGCGACGACGCGGCGGCCCGGCTCGACGCGCACCGGGAGGTGGCGTCCCGGGCGCTGCGCGAGGCGTGCGCCGTGGTCGCGGTCGGCGGCTCGCGGACGGGCTGGCTGCTCGTGAGCCCGGCCGAGCGCGCGGCGGTCGCCGCGCTGGGGGCGCCCGACGCCGCCACCGCCGACGCGCTCGCGGTGCTCTCCGGACTGCCGGCGCCGGTCCCGGACGTCGCCCCGGGCTCCGGGCTCACCGAGCGCGAGCTCGTCGTGCTCCGGCACCTCGCGGACGACGCCGGGCTGGCCGAGGTCGCCACCCGGCTGCACGTCTCGCACAACACCGTGAAGTCCCAGGCCCGGACCGCCTACCGCAAGCTCGGCGTCCGCAACCGCGCGGACGCCGTCGCGCGCCTGCGGGAGCTCGGCCTGCTCTGACGCGCGGCCCCCCGCGGGGCCGTCCCGCCCGCGCGGGCCCATCGCCGACCCGGCCCGCGGCCCGCCGGGCCGTCGCGGCCTTTCACCCCGGTCCTCACCTCCCCGGCCCCGTCCGCTCTCCCGATCCCCGATCCGCCGGACCAGGGCGCGCGACCGCGCCCGTTCCGCCGGCGCAGTCGAGGGATGGGTACGGGGATGAGCTGGGGATGGGGCGCGCGCGGCGCGTCACGGGGGATGCTGGAGCGGCTGACGGCGCTCGCGACGGTGGTGGCGCTGCTGCTGGTCAGCGCGGTGCTGGCGGTCGCCGTGCCGCAGGCGGCGAGCGCGGCCGAGGGCGACCGCGGCACGCTGGCGGTGCGCAAGACGGCGTCGGCGACCACGGCGCGGCCGGGCGACGGCGTGACGTGGACCGTCGAGGTGACCTGCGAGTCGATCGTCGCGATGTGCGCCGACGTCGCGCTCGAGGACGCCGTGCCGGAGCCGTTCGTGCTCGACGCGGACGGGGTCACGGTGCAGGCCGAGCAGACCGGCCAGGCGGTCGTGTCCGTCACCGGCGGGACCGCCCGGGTGGCGTTCCGCGAGACGGACCCCAGCCACCCCGGCGTCGTCGGCCTCGCGGCCGGGCAGAGCGTGAGCGTCCTGCTCCGCACCACGCTGCCGGCGGGGACCCCGCTGTCCTGGGACGGCCGGTCGGTGACCAACACCGCCGCCGTCACGGCGAGCAACGCCGACCCGGTGAGCGCCCCGGCGACCGTCGGGGTCGTCGTCCCGGTGACCCCGAGCGTCGCGGTCACCAAGCGCGTCGCCCCGGCCGACCAGGTCGCGGGCGACCCCGGCGACGTCACCGTGACGCTGGGCGCGCAGAACACCTCGCCCGTCGCGGCCACGGCGCTGACCGTCGCGGACCCGGCCGCCGGCACGCCGGCCGCGTTCGGCCCCGGCACGCCGCTGGTGCTCCGCGGCCTGGGTGCCTGGACGGCGCCCGAGGGCGCCACGTCGGTCGCGGTCGACCTGACCACGCCGGGCGGCACCGTCACGGTCGGCCCGTTCGCGCCCGGCGCGGCGCTGGACGCGGGTGGCGTGGACCTCGCCACGGTCTCGGGCGTCGTGCTGCGGTTCGCCGGGGACGGCGCGGCCGAGGGCACCATCATCGCCGGCGGGGCCGCGGGCTCGGTCGCGCTGGTGCTCGGGCAGGCGGGCACGGCCGACCGGGGCGCCACCACGCGGGTCCCCAACACCGCCTCGGCGGCGCTGACGACCCCGCGGGGCGACGCGACCGGCACCGCCTCGGCGACCTTCCAGATCAACCCGGTCACCGTCGAGGTCGCGGCCGGCAAGACCTTCGACGGCGCGGCCCGCGCGGAGGTGGTGGCCGGGCAGCCGTCGGTCGTCCGGCTGACCGCCCGCAACGCCTCGAACACGGAGCTGTCCGTGCTGCGGGTGGCGGAGCCGTCCACCGCAGGGGCCGGCCCGCTCGGCGAGCCGGCGGCCGGGCTGCTCGGGTTCGACGGGTTCGGCACCGACGGCTCGGGCGCCGTCGACGCGGCCGCGTGGCCCGCCGGCGCCACCGGGGCGACCGTGACGTTCCTCGGCACCGGGGCCGGCGCCCCCGTCGACGTGGCGCCGCCGGCCGGCGGGGTCACCACCTGGCCGGCGCCGCCCGCCGGTGCCGTCGTGACCGGCTTCGTCGTCGAGTACCGCGGCACGCTCGCGCCCGGCGCCGCGGCGACCGTGCCGTTCCGGGTCGCCACCGACGCCGCGTGGTCGCCGGTGCGGACGTTCACCAACGAGGTGGCGGTCGACGGCGAGGCCGCGGACGGCACGCCGGCCGCGGAGCGCACCGCGTCCGCGCGGCTCACCGTGCTCCCGCGCCAGGTCGTGACCACCGCGAGCAAGACGCTCACCCAGCAGGTGCAGGGCGCCCCGCTGCCGGGCGCGCCCGGGCAGGAGCTCGTCGCGACGCTGACTGGCCGGGTCTCCGCCGACACCACCGTCCCGGTCGGGTCGCTCGTGATCGAGGACGCCGCCGGCGGGGACGCCGGGTCGACGCTCTGGGACGCGGCCGCGCTCGACCGGGTCGGCTCCGTCCAGGTCCCGGCCGGCTCGCGCGCCGAGGTCCTGGTCCGCACCGGCGGCACCTGGGCCCCGCTCGCCGGGCCCACCACGGACGCCGCGGCGCTGCTCGACCTCGACGTCCCGGCGGGCGCGGACGGCGTGCGCGTCGTCTACACGCCGACGGGCGCGTCCCTTCCGGTCGACGGCACGTTCACGCCGCGCGTCGCCCTGGTGCTGGCGCTCGACGAGGCGGTCGCCCCGGGGACCGCGCTGCGGAACGAGGTGGCGGTCGAGGCCGCCGGCACCGGTGTCGGGTCCGGGCTCACCGGGCCGTCCGACGCCGGCGACGCCGTCACGTTCGGCCCGGGCGACGCCCCGGTGGACATCCGCCGGGTGGACGCGAGCAAGTCGTGGCGGGACGCGTCCGCGCTGATCGGGGCGGACAACGCCGAGCCGGGCGCGGACCGGCCGGCCAACCGGATCACCATGCGGGTGCAGAACGTGTCCGGCGTCCCGGTCGGCTCGCTGCGGCTGGTCGACCCGGACCCGGCGACCGACGACGGCAGCACGTTCGAGCACGTCGACCTCACGCGCCTCGCGGTGACGACCCCGGCCGGCGCCGGCGCGCTGCGGGTCGTGCTCCGCGGCGCCGACGGCGGCGTGCTGCACGACCTCGGCTCGGCGGCCGCCGTCGCGGCGCTGTCGGCCGCGGACCTCGCGGACGTGGTGTCCGTGGAGGCCCGCGCCGACGGCACCCTGCCGGACGGCGCCGCGCTGGTCGTCGTCGCGGACACGGTGCTGCGGGCGGAGACCCGCGCCGGCGTGCCGATCACCGGCACCGCCGAGGCGGCCCCGTCGACGACGCTCACCAACACGCTGGTCGGCGACCTCGGCCCGGGCACCCCCGCCGACGTCGCGCAGGCGGCCACGGTGCTGTACCCGGAGGCGCTGCAGCCGCTCGACGGCGCGCTGGCCAAGTCGGTCTCCCCGGACGCCGGGACGCGGTACGCCGCGGAGGACCGCACGGTGCGGCTGTCGCTCAGCGCGCGCCGGGTCAGCGACGAGGCCGTCAGCCGGCCGGCCACCTACGTGCTGGAGGACACGTCCGAGGCGTTCTGGGACGCGTTCGACCTGGTGGGCCTCGAGGCCCTCGCCGGGGTGACCGCGGCCGACGGCGCGGGCTACACCGCCGCCGTGCAGTACCGCGTCGACGGCGCGTGGACCGCGCCCGTCACCAGCGCGCTGCCGGCCGGCGTCAGCACCACGATGCCGCCCCTGCCCGACGGTGCCGCGGCGCTGCCGGGCGGCGCGTCGGCGGCCGACGCCACCGGGGTGCGGGTGACCTTCCAGGCGCCCGCGGGGTCCTGGTTCGCGAACCGCCGCGTCGGCGGGTTCGAGGGCCCCACCGCGGTGTTCGCGCTGAGCCCGCGGTCGACCCTGCGGAGCACCGGCGCCGAGGTGCCGGCCGGGACGCTGACCAACGAGGTCACCGGGACCGTGCAGGCGGAGCGCCAGCCGGCGCCCGTCGTGCTGGACCCGGCCGTGGCGACCTACACGGTCACGGACGGCGTCGTCGACGCCACCGTCACCAAGACGCCCGCCACCACCACGACCGGCCCCGGCTCGCGGCTGCCGTTCCGGCTCACCGCGACCAACACCGGCACCGCGCCGGTCGTGGACCCCGTGCTGGCCGACGTGCTGCCCGCGGACGCCGCCGGGCCGCAGCTCGTCTACGACCCCGACGCGTACGGGGCCGCCGCGGTCGCGGTCACGCCGGGCGACGCGGCGATCGCGACGGCCGAGCCGTCCGTGGTGGTCGACGGCGGCGAGATCCGGGTGACCTTCCCGCCCGGCACGCGGCTCATGCCCGGCGAGCAGGTGGCCGTCACGGTGCCGCTCGCCGTCCGCGCGGGGACCCCCGCCGGGTCCGTGCTGACCAACCGGTTCGTGCTCTCCGGCGCGGGCGGGCTCACCCGGGAGGCCACCGCGCGCGTCGACGTGGTGGCGCTGCCCAACTACCTGCGGGTCAAGGACGTCGCCGAGGACCTCGCGCCGGGCGCCGCCCCGACCGGGGTGGTGAACACCTCGGCGAGCGGCCAGGAGTGCGTGTCGGCCGACGGGTTCTACCGGACGCCCTGCCTCGTGCGCACCCAGCCGGGCGGGACCGAGACCTGGCGGCTGCGGGTGACCAACACCGGCAACCTGCCGACGGCGAGCGCCACCCTGGTGGACGTGCTGCCGTTCGCGGGCGACACCGGCACCTCGCGGTCCCAGAGCAGCAGCGCGCGGGGGAGCGTGTGGGCCACCGAGTACCTCGGCGACCTGCGGCTCACCGGCCTGCCGGACGGGGCGACCTCGTCCGTCTCCTACCTGCTCGACGGCGCGAGCTGCACCTACACCGGCGACCCGCGCTCGTCCGACCCGTTCGGGGCCGGCTGCGCCGCCGACGTGTGGACCCCCGCGGACCAGGTCGACGACCTGTCCCGGGTGCGCGGCCTGCGGGTGGACCTGGACCTCTCGGCGGCGAACCTGCAGCCCGGCGAGACGGTCACGGCGACGTTCCGGACCCGGTCCGCGACGGCCTACGACACCGCCGCGGCGGACGTCGACGCCCCGGCCTGGAACACGATGGTGGTCACCACCGCCAGCGTGACCCCCTCCGGGGTTGAGCACGAGACGCTGGAACCCAACCGGGCCGGCGTCGCCGTGCACCGGACGTTCGCCCTCGGCGACCGGGTGTGGCTCGACGAGGACCGCGACGGCCGCCAGGGCCCCGGGGAGCCGGGCGTCGGCGGGGTGACCGTCCGGCTGTACGCCGCCGGGTCGGATGAGCCGGTCGCCACGACCACCACCGACGCGGACGGGCGGTACGGGTTCGACCTGCTGCCGGCCGGGACCTACCGCGTGCGGTTCGTCCTCGACGGCGCGCTCGCGGGGCGGTACGGGTTCACGGCCGCCCGGCAGGGCGACACCGCGGAGGACTCCGACGCGGACGCCGCGGGCTGGACGCGCGAGGTGGTGCTCGGGGCCGGCGAGCCCCGGGTGCGACCGGTGCTGCCGTCGGACGGGGTCGGGGCGGACTACCTCGACCCGACGGTCGACGCGGGGCTCGTCCGGGTCCTCGGGCCGTCGCTGCCGGGCGACCCGGGCGACCCGGGCGACCCGGCGGGCCCGGGTGCGGGCGGTGGCCCGGCGGACGGGGTGGCCGGCGTGGTGGTCGCCGCCGGGGGCGGTGCGCTCGCCGTCACCGGCACGAGCGCCGGCCTGCTGGCCGCGGCGGCGGCGGTGCTCCTCGGCCTCGGGGGCCTGGCGCTGAGCGCCCGGCTCGCCCGCCGGCGGGGCTGACCGTCGGCGCGCGCCGCGCTCCCCCGGGCCTGTCTCTTCTACACACCTCCGAGCCCACAAGACATGGCGCCTGATCTGGGGGGG